>NZ_JACEHK010000010.1:0-300000 GCF_025377685.1 Anaerobacillus sp. CMMVII
TATGTGTGGTAAGTGAAATTGTCGAGTGTGACGATGTAACCAAAACGTGTCAATTATTCATTAATAAAAATGGAGGAAGGAGTGAAAATCGATGATTATCGTTGTTAACGGTGAACAAACTGAACTTGATCTCGATACTGTGGCAGAAGTTGTGATCCATTATCATTTAGATGAAAATTTAGTAGTAACAGAAGTAGATGGCGCCATTATCGGAGTTGAAGATCGTCCCCATACAAACTTTATGAGGGAATGAAACTTGAAATCGTCCAATTTGTTGGTGGTGGGTGATAATTAAACTTCCCATAAATATAAATGAGGTGAAAAAACATGGACAATAGCCAAAGCGTAACAATTGCCGTTCTGATTGTGGTGGTGGTGCTGGCATTCAAGCAGATATAAAAACCTTTCAAGAGCGTATGATATTTGGCATGAGTGTAATAACAGTATTAACAGCCCAGAATACTCTAGGGGTTCTGGTGGATTTCCGCAAACACTTGACGCGATAGAAGGACAATTAAATGCTGTTTTTGAGGATATTGGTGCTAATGCCGTAAAAACAGGAATGCTTTTTTCAGAAGAGATTATTAATCTAGTAGCTGATAAATTAGAACATTACCAAGCACAGAATGTTGTCGTTGATCCAGTGATGATCGCCAAGGGAGGCGCTCCACTCCTACAAAAGCAAGCAATGGAAGCATTAAAAACAAGGTTACTTCCTTTGGCAACAGTGATAACGCCTAATATTCCTGAAGCCTGTGAAATTCTTGGTTTGCCTTCTATTGAGACGATTGATGAAATGAAAGCAGTAGCTAAGGCTCTCCTCGAACTTGGTCCGAAATATGTTGTATTAAAGGGTGGCCATTAGAAGCTGAACACGCAGCAGTTGATGTATTATATGATGGTAGTAACTATCATTTTTTTGAATCAAAAAGGATAAAGACGATCCATACGCATGGAACCGGATGTACATTTGCCGCAGCAATAACAGCTGAATTAGCGAAAGGTCAGGATATTATCGCTGCAGTCAGATTAGCAAAGGATTTTATTCAAGCAGCGATTGAACATTCTCTCTGTATTGGCAAAGGTATTGGGCCAACAAACCATAGTGCATATCGAATGAAATAAATATCCGTAAAAAGGGGCTGTTAACGGTTTTCGAACCTATAAACAGCCCCCTTTCCTTACACTTCATAACCAAAAGGTATTGATTGAGTGAGTTTTATAATACCTTAATAGCGATAATAAAGTATTATGAAATCGCTCTTTTCTAAAAGATTGTTGCTATTAGCTTTTAGGTCGTAACCAAGCGAATGCTTGGTTCTTCACGCTGTGCGTGAAGCTTTTGAGAATAAATAAGCCATTGGGACAAATAAATTTGTCACAAAAATTCTCAAAAGACGACCAAAAGCAACAAAGTTTACGAAAAGAGCCTATGAAGTTCATTAAATTATCGTATTTTTACATGTTTGTCATTCCATGCTATGCTAGTAAAGTAACTACTACAACTGATGAATTTAGGGAGGAACTGTGAATAAAATTGTATTTTTACTACCTGTAAGTGTAATGGTGTTATTATTTTATTTTGGGTACCAATATGTTAATAATATGGAGACAGCAACAAATGAGTCGTTACAAAACGATATTACTATTTCCTTAGAAACCACTAGGAATGGAAATGACGTAAGGTTAACAGGGAAATGGGATTGGACACAAATGCCTGTTGATGGACTCGTTGGTGATGACTATATTATGATCTCTCTAAAAACAGAAGAGGGAACACCGGTCTCGATGGAAGAGTTAGTAGAGGCGGAGCTATTCCTATTTAATGGCAAGGAGTTACTAGTAACGATTACTGGTGAACTAGAGGATGATGGCGTTGTTTTTACTTTTCCTAATCAAATCATTGATCACGTAAGCTATGGCAACAGAGGTGAAATAGAGGTTAGCTATCAGTTAGATGAGGAACAAGAATATATTGCTACTTTTACCTATGTACACACGTGGGTCGACCATGAACTTGTGAAATTTGATTTGTTTCACTCTTTAGATGCAGGTCTTCCAGATATCTTAACAAACAAATACTGGTCGATAAATCGTTTTATACAGTTTTAGGGAGTGTGACGTAACATTGATTAAAGGTATGTCATACCAAAATGGAATCTTCTTTATTGGTAAAAAACATATTTCTTGTGCTTATCAACATCAAGGTCAAATTGTCGATTGGGTAAAGCCATTAAACAGTAAGTCACTACTTTTGGCAAGTAGACAAGTTTTACAAACAATGCCGCACTGGTTTAAGCTTGTAGCATTTATTTTTGTCTCGTTAATTGTCGTTCCTAGGATACTTAGTGTTACAGGAATTGAAGTTGGTTGGCATGGCCTTCCGGTGTATTCTATTTTTTACTTCTTGTTTGGAACGCATTTTATATTCCTAAAGATTTACGGAAATATCACGGTGCAGAGCATAAAGTTTTTAGTTTTCGTGGTGTGAAAGCAATGTATAATGCTCGAAAAATTAAACAAGCAAAAATAACCAATCGGTACTGTTCGACGAATTTGGTCGTTGTTTATTTCAGCAGTATCATACTACTAACATTATTATTACTATTCTTTTATTCTTTAGATGAAGCGCTCGCGATAGCGTCATATGGTTCTTTAGTACTTGCACCAATAGTAAATACACAGTTAAACCGTCAGGGGATGAAGTTTGTTCGAGAAGTAGTCTTGAAAATCTCCTATTATCTCCAAGAAAAAATAACGACGGCAGAACCAGATGCTTTTCATATTCGTACCGCAATTCGATCGTATCGAAGGCTTGCCTTAAAGGAATTTCCAAGTGAGCTAAGAGAACAAGAAAAACCAAAAAAGGAGGAGAAAAAGATGGCAATTGTTGATATTACAATTATTCCAATCGGAACTGATGGGCCAAGTGTAAGTGAATATGTAGCTGAAATCCACAAAGTCTTGGAAACATACGCTGAAAAGTATACTATCAGCTTACTCCGATGAGTACAATTATTGAAGGTGAATTACCAGTTTTATTTGAAGTGATTTCAAGCTCTTCATGAAGTACCGTTTGCAAAGGGAGTACATAGAGTTGCGACAAATATCCGAATTGATGATCGCCGTGATAAGGCACAGACAATGTCTGGAAAGCTCGCAAGTGTGGATGAAAAATTAAAAAAGAATAAGAAAAAGAGTGGAATTTCTAAAGAATTCCACTCTTTTTGTGTGATGCAAGAAAGTATGTGCGATTTTAATAATAAATGTCTAACTTCAGCACCTAGCCCCTCGAGGTAAAATAACCTGCCAAAGAAAAAGTAATCCACTTTTTCTTTGACAGGTTATTTGCTTGTCGTCGATAGGCGGGCGCTTTACGCTTTTCTTGTTACGCGCCACTTCCTGTGAAAGAAGATAAAATTGTCATGACAGAAAACCATCCGAATACAGCAAAAGAAAGAAAAGCAAATGCTGCACCAAAAAGATTTTTACGACGGAATTCACGAAGAATGCCAAAGCCGCTAAGAATAGCTACCAATAATGTAATAATACCTAAAACCATTCTGTAAAACCTCCTAAATTAACTATGTAGTGTATAGTTGAGTTATTATCAATTTACGTAGTATGAGTACACTCTATTATTTTAATTGTTTTCAAAACGTTTGTCGAGTAGTACTTTATAAGAAAGCTAAAGTGAAAATAGTATTTATTAATAAAATGTCACGACAACCTTATAAGCATCGGCAATTCCTTCAATTAACTCTTGATGATAACGTTCTACAAAATAAAACGTTTTATTCGGAGTCATGTCAATCGCTACTAAATGTTCGTCCATTTGCTCTAAGGCCGTACGTACGTCTCTTTCATTATATCCTGAAATTGAAAAATGAATTACCAATTCTTCATATAAATAAGAATTATTTTTGGTGGATATAAAGCCAAAATCGGTGAATGTTTGTTTAAGCTCCGGATTTTCAAACTGATAAGGGGTAAGGTAGTTTCAAAAATACCATTCTCTTTTAAAAAACTCTCTAAATGAACCGCTTCTTCGTCACTAGCCACAACCCCAAATTGATAATAGTCTAAGCAATGTTCGTTAATATACTGTAGAAATTTATTGTTTTCTAAGAGTATACTTGCAGTTTCATTAGTTAGTTCTAACCCCTTTAATTTCTTCATATTACCCTCCATATATTAAGATATTTTGTAAGCTTGTTTATTTAAGTGTAAAATAAAAGATAACCATATGCAAAGGAGACGATTTATTTGGAATGGAAACAAATCCCTTTAGGACCTTTACAAACAAATGCCTATGTTCTATCAAACGAAAACAAAGAAGCAGTAATCTTTGATCCAGGTGGCGAAGGAGAAAAATTAAATAATTGGCTTAAATCAGAAGGGTTACAACCAAAGGCGATCTTACTAACTCATGCCCATTTTGATCACATTGGTGCTGTGGATGAGGTTCGTGATCAATGGGAGATCCCGGTTTATATACATAAAAAAGAAAAAGACTGGTTAAGTGATCCGAAAAAAAATGGCTCAGCGTTATTTATGGGCACAAATGCTGTAAAGGTAAAAGGCGCTGATTTCTTCATTAAAGTAGAAGGAACACTTGATATTTCTACTTTTAGCTTCGAAGTATTAGAAACGCCAGGTCATTCGCCAGGAAGTATTTCGTATTATTTCAAGAAACTAGGGATTGTTTTTTCTGGAGACGCCTTATTTGCTGGGGGGATCGGAAGAACTGATTTACCGGGTGGAAATTATGAAGTATTAATGCAAAGTATAAACCAAAAATTAATGGAGTTACCAGAGAATACGATTGTTGCAAGCGGTCATGGCCCACTAACGAGAATTGGTATTGAAATGGATTCAAATCCCTTCTTATCGGGATTAGCGTAATTAGTTTTTAGAATAGGGTCTTAGCAACATAAAGCAGAGGCTCTTTTCTAAAGCCCCGTATTGAAAGAGTATAATAAAAAAGGAAAAAAGTGGAACACTATGAAAAACAAGGAGGTTTTTCGTTTGAGTGTTTTTACTTTTCTTCATCAATTTTACTTTCTTCAAAGTCTGTTGGGACTTTCTATGAATGGTTGGATATTAATTATTATCATGACAAGCTTATCAGGTGGAGCTTTTTTTATTTATTATGGAGCAAAAAAAACTGGCCAATTTGAGGACGTTGAAGGAATTAAGTATCGGATGTTGATCGAGGAAGAAGACGAATGGGAAGTGTTTGACTAGTAATAGTTCTTTTCGAAAATTTTTGCTTTGTGTTAGTGATCTTGAACCTTCCAAATTATTTAATAAACTATGGGGAAATAATTTTAAAAGCAAAAAAAGGAGGCTGACTCTACGAGAGTCAGCCTCAAATGGGGAGTTAATCTTAGTTATCATAAATGAACTTTTGAGGGGAGGGGGAACTCCCGAAGATCATTGCTAACTTACAAATTTATTATATAATGGTATAAACAACGTGTCAATAGTGTTAATTATTTTTTTTTTTTGTAAATTATATAGGACGAGTGAATATCATAATTACCTAGTTGAGAATAAGGAATTATGAAATTCATTAAAATTATATGTATAATATAGTCATGGTACATAACTAAGATACTAAGTGGATAATATGCAAATATAGTAGAGAACACGAAGATACTAGTAATTGATGGGGGAGATTTTTCTGAAGGGCTTGGTTGTTTCGAAAATAAAAGGTACAGAAAAACATAGGATTACCTATGCTGAGTATATGAATATCGTTCTTTATGATCAAGAAGTAGGGTATTATATGAAAGATAAGAAAAAATTAGGTACAGAAGGAGATTTTTATACAAGTAGTGGTGTGCATTCAGTATTTGGTCGAGCATTTGCTCATTTTTTTCTTGATCTAATTGAAAAAGAACAGCTTCCTGCTTCGATTTGTGAATTTGGTGGTGGAGATGGACGATTCGCTAAAGCTGTATTTGATGAGTGGGAGCTAATTACAAACAATAGACCTTTACACTATACAATGATTGAAACGAGCCCTTATCATCGTAAAGAGCAAAAAAAACTTTTAAGCGGAAAAGTAGATTTTAGACAATTTGCTAGCTTAGAAGAGTTACAAGAAAGTGATTCAAATGATTTTGAAGGAATAATTTTTTCAAATGAACTACTCGATGCATTTCCTGTTCATGTTGTTGAAAAACAGCAATCAAACTTGTTTGAAGTTTTTGTAACTATTGATGATGTTGGAAATCTAGTAGAAATAAAAGAGATATGTTCAAATGAGCAAATTAATGACTGGCTAAGAGTATATGGACCTACGTTAAAAGAAGGGCAAAGAATTGAAGTTCCAATTTATATGAATTCGTGGATTACAAGTGTTGATAACTTCTTGAAACGAGGTCATATTCTCACCATTGATTATGGATATACAAAAGAGGATTGGTCGATGCCGCAAAGAAAAGATGGGAGCCTTAGAGGGTATTTCAAGCATCAAATGATTAATAATCCATTAGAACATCCCACAGAAATGGATTTAACGACCCATATCCACTTAGACGCCTATGAAATGATGATGGAGGAAATCGGACTAGAAAAACTAGTTGCAATTAAACAAAATCGTTTTTTGCTAATGATTGGAATGCTTAAATTCGTTCAAGAAAACTATGATTCGAATCCTTTTTCAGAAAAAAGCAAATTAAATCGAGCAGTAAAGACATTAATCACTGACACGGGAATGAGTGCGGCATTTCATGTGTTTCTTCATGGTAAAAACGTAACAAACTCAAAAGCATATCGAATTTTCAATGATGATCCATATCAGATTTAAAAGTCCAATATAAAAAGGCGACTCCTAGAGTCGCCTTTTCTAAAGAATGATATGAAGATATATGCGTTTTTAGTAGTTGATGTCTAGCTCCAGGCGCCATCTGCTCCTGCGGTTACTCGTCGCAAAGGTGCGATGAAGTTGCTTCGAGGATGTTCTTGGCTCGAGGTCAAATAACCTGCCTAGGAAAAAGGATTTCGCTTTTTCTTAGATATAAAAGTGAAAGCGCACTTTTAATGTGCGCCTTTCGCTTTTATTATTTAATGACCACCAATTCCAGGTACCATTATAAATGTAGCATAATAAGTAAATCCAACAAAGAATAATGTTAGGAAAGCACCAAAAATGTATAAGTACATTCGTTCTGAAAGATTTAAGTAACTTAATGCTAGGAATGCTCCAGTAATACCAAAAAATAATATTGCTGTACTATGCATATCGCCAATCATAAACAAAATTGCAAAAATACCTGTCCAGAAACTCATAACACGATACATACGCTCCACGTTATTCCCCCCTTTTATGTATAGGATATACACATTTAAATGATTTTATCATAAGTAAAGAAATTTAAATGTGTATGAGTTTAATAATCATTATTATATACGATTAGTAAACAACTTGTAAATCTTAAGGTAACACTAACGTTTTATAAGAACAAAAGCTATATTCTTTTGTATCTGACATATTAGCATTTTTGTCTAAATTAATTTCGCCAAAGAAGAAATCAAAAAAACCATTAATTAACGCTTGATGCATTCTACAAATTGGTATTCGATCAGGAACTAGTTCTTTGAACGTACAATTGTAGATTCTAAAGTTTACCTCATGTGTTTCCGGGTCGTAGTGCATTTCAGGATTTAATCCTTGCTGAAGAGCGACTATTTTGATGTGATTTAGCTTTTCTTCACTTGAAAGCTGATTAAGAGATAAGTCAAGGCCCTGTAAATATGTTCTAGATGTCTCATATCCAAACTTTCGACCTGTCTTCATTAATGCTTCTTCACCGATATCGCCTAAGCTTAAAAGTGTATCAATAGCAATTTCTGATAACTTTTGATAGTCGCGATATGGAAATTGTAAACTGACTACTTCATCAGAAAGACGGTAAAATCTACTAGGGCGTCCGCCCTTACCGGTCTTCTTTGTTTCAGAAACTAACATATTTACATCTTCTAATTTGGTTAAATGAAGTCGTGCAACATTTGCGTGAATTTCAAATGAGTCCGCAATTTCTTGTACTGTAACATCACGATGTTGCTTTGTTACATATTGATATATAGAAAAACGCGTTGGGTCTGAAAGCACGCCAGTTATTTTTAGAGTTTGATGCTCCATCTTTTTCACTCCCTATGACAATCTCACCTAATTATAATACAGTATCAAATATAAATAAATGTATTTTCAATCTAATTATGTGACTAATAGTGATAATTATATGAACCTTTTTTGAACATTTTCACCGAATTGGTTTCTATTGTAATTTTCTGAAGATGTTTAATAATAAAGGCTCTTTTCGTAATCATTGGCTTTATGAGCATTAATTCTATAGAATAATCGATATTTTTCCGTTTATATCCTTCGAATGTTAGAAAAGATGTCCCTAAGACCTTCATATATCTTATCAATTTCTAGCTAATTTAAAAACAACAATTATTGAGAAAACAGCCTAATAAAAAGATGACTTATTACAAGTCATCTTTTTAAGAGATATAAATAATTTCAAATGGCTGGGATAGAAGGATTCGAACCTTCGAATGACGGAGTCAAAGTCCGGTGCCTTACCGCTTGGCTATATCCCATCGATTTACATTCATTAGTATAAAGAAATTCTCCAAAAATATTCATGAAAAAAGAGGAAATCTAAAAGAAATGGCGAATATCTTTATCTGTAGTTCCTCCACAAGCATCCCCTGCTTTTATTAAGCCAAGGAAGGTGGTTTTATTGTCTACAATTGAACGGAAAAGCGAAGTGATCATCTCGCGAGCTGTTCTGGAAAAAGCATCAGATATTCATATCATTCCTGCAACTCCCCACTCACTCATCCAGTTTAGAATCGGACATCAGTTAACTTTATTTCAGAAACTAACGAATAGCGATGCCGAAAAACTTATCTCCCATTATAAGTTTCGGTCAAAGATGGATATTGGCGAGCGAAGAAGACCACAAAACGGGTCCTTAACCGTAACCATTGAAAATGAGCAAATTAATTTACGAATTTCTACCCTACCAACAACCCCTCATGAAAGTTTGGCCATTCGAATTTTACCCCAAACTAAAGTTTCAAGCCTAAATCAACTGTCACTGTATCCAAAACAAACTCACCAACTACGAAAACTAATAAGAAAAGCCCATGGGTTACTATTAATTTCGGGTCCAACAAGTTCTGGTAAAACAACGACGATTTACTCGTTATTATTCGACGAATGTTTAAAGGATAAAAGAATTATTACCATTGAAGATCCAATTGAAAAAAAGACAAATGCCTTTATTCAAGTTGAAATAACGAGAAAGCAGGCCTAACCTATCCCGAGGCACTTAAGGCAGCCCTAAGACATGATCCTGATATTATTATGATTGGCGAAATACGTGATGAAAAAACAGCGAAAATTGCAATTCGTGCTTCCATGACAGGCCATCTAGTAGTAAGTACGATTCACGCTAATCATGCAGCAGGGTGCATTTCTAGGTTAAGGGAATTTGGCTGTAACGAGCTAGACATAAGGGAAACTGTCATTGGTTTAGTCTCACAAAGGCTCGTTAGTTTAATTTGTCCTTCCTGTGGTACTTCTTGTTCTAATTATTGTGGACTAGGTAAAAATAGGCGTTTAGCCATTTACGAAATATTGGCCGAGCCTTCGTTAGAAGAGGTAATCAAAAATGGTGCGATAAACTCGAACTATCAAAGCTTAGCCCAGTCAATCAACAAAGGGATTGCCTTAGGTTATATTCAGGAATCCGAATTGAAAGGTGGCTTTGTTAAAATGAAGATAAGACATAAAAAAAGTTACGTAAGAAAGGCAGAGTTTTTAATCAGACTTGGTACTCTCTTAGAACAAGGATACCCGATAGCGGATGCATTTGAGTTATTTCTAAAGTATGAAAAAGAAACGAATGATCAGGCACTACGAATCATGCTCGAAAAGTTCCGCAAAGGAAGTTCAGTTAGTGAAGCGCTATCGGTGTTGCAGCTCCCGAAAAATATTATAAATTTTGTTTATTTTTCCGAGTATTATGGTGATTTGGCGCGAGGGCTAATAGATGGTGGGCAATTATTAAGAAAAACACAAGAAACCAAAGCGAAGTTCCAAAAGCTAATCAAATATCCTCTACTGTTATTTTGGATTTTAGGTCTATTTTTAATTATTATGTATCGAAATGTTTTTCCGCAATTTACGCAATTATTCTCAACAATAAACGTCGAGCTCCCCCTCGTTACGAGAATGCTTCTAGCATTTATTGAATATTCTCCATTGGTCATTCCTCTTTTTTTAGGATCCTCTTTGTTCTTGTATGTTTATTACTACTATTTATTTCGAAAAAAAGACCCCTTACAAAAAGCAAAATTTTATTCGAAAGTTCCTGTTGCTGGTACCTATTACAAGGTAATGCTAACCTATTTTTTTGCTGCAAATTTGAGTTGTTTAATTAAGAGCGGCCTTGCTATATACGATTCACTGGCAATTTTTAAAAACATGGAAGGTTTAGGATATATTAGTAAAGAAGCGGAGCAAATGATTGCTCACTTAGAATCTGGTGAAAAGTTAGACCAAGTAATCATTAATAACACCCTCTATTTGCAAGGCTTAGCATATATCGTTGAACATGGTCAAGCGAATGGACGTCTTGATGATGAGTTGAGCTATTACAGTGAGTGGTTGTTACTTGATTTAGAAGAAAAACTAAAAAAACTATTTATGATCATTCAACCTATTCTATTTTAGTTATCGGTGTAATTATTTTAATCATGTTTGCTTCAATCTTGTTACCAGTGTTCTCGATCATTAATGGGTTATAGAAGATTAGTTTGACATTGATAATCATTATCATTTATAATGATTATAACATTAAACCCGAGTAAAGGAGTGGTGAAAAATGAGTTCTTTATTAATAGTAGGTGCTGATCATCTAGGTTCAATTCCTCAGAAGCTTCAAGAATTAGGATTTTCACAGGTAACACATCTGTGTGGAAGAAAGGTTCAAATGGTTAAGCGTGATATTCCTGAGAACATTGACTCAATCCTTGTTTTAACGGACTTTATCAATCATAATCTCGCAAAGACGTTAAAGAAAAAAGCCCAAGATCAATCAGTTCCTATCTATTATGCCAAACGTTCTTGGTGTTCTATTTACCAAGCCTTATCGAAGTGCGAATTATTATGCCCGTTGCATAATGAATGTAAACAAACTATGAAACATTGAAAGTAAGGGTTTAGTACATGACTGATGCTGCTAAACTCTTTTTTATGAATGAATTTCAGAATTCATTATTTTCGCTACTAATTAGTTGCGTAAAAACCATTCGCTTTGGAGAAAAAATAGTCAAAAAGTAACGTTTTTCACGATATTACATAAAAGTTCATAATTAGGCAATCTGTCACTTCCATTAAGCAGTTATTATGTAGTTATAAAACTATTATTATCGTAGTTTCTAATTAATACAATAATGATAAACTCTTTGGATTGAGGATGGTGCATTAAGCTTGGCAAACGTTACTTTAACGAAAAAAATAAAGATGATTGGAATTATGACCATTTTGTTAGTAATGAACACAATCATTGTTTATATTGGTAACGGAACATCATCCGTGCTGCCATTTTTATTTTTCATCCCGATCACCTTTGCTGCTAGGGGATTTGGTGCAAAAGGGGGATTACTAGTTGGAATTATTTCTGGATTATTGCTTGGGCCTTTCATGCCTTTAGATGTCTTAGAGCAACAAGTACAGCCTACCTTTAATTGGATCTTACGTAGCATCTTTTTTTCTATTTATGGGTTTGCGATAGGAACCTTTATCCTTCGACTTAAGCAACAAGCGGAATATGATGGATTGATGGGAATTCCTAACCGAAATCATTTTTATGATTATTTAACGACAGAACTGCAAAAACAAAAAATACAAGCTTCGAAATTTTATATTATCCTAGTCAATATCGATGATTTTAAAAATATTAATGATAGTATTGGTCATGTTTCTGGAGACTTATTGTTAATATCGATTAAAACACGGATAAAAAATTGTTTAAAGAAAAATGATCTATTAGCCAGATGGTCCGGAGATGAATTTTCTATTATCGTATACAGAAATAATTTAGAAGAGCTAACATCCGTTTGTAACTGTATCGTTCGAACATTACAGCATCCACACGACATAAATGGTCAGAACTTCTTTATCAAAGCAAGTATTGGAGTTAGTTCAAGTTCTCATGAACATAAGTCTAATGAAGTCTTGGTCAAAGAGGCCGAAACAGCGATGCGATTTGTTAAAGGGCTCGGAAAAAATGGCTATAAGTTTTATACGGAAGAAATAAAACGAAACTGTCTAGAGGAAAAGGTATTAGAAGCTAGTTTGCACAAAGCACTAGAAACAGGGCAGCTCGAACTTTACTATCAACCTAAGGTAGAATGTAAAGACGCAAAAATCTATGGTGTAGAAGCATTGGTACGGTGGAGAAGACCTGCGGAAGGGATTATCGCTCCAGGGGTATTTATCCCAATCGCAGAAAAAACAGGGTTAATCATCCCTATTGGAAATTGGGTTTTAAAGACAGCCTGCCAACAAGTGAAGAAATGGAACCTCACTGGATTTGCAAATCTCTGTGTTTCCGTAAATGTTTCCGCATTACAAATTAAAGCTGATGATTTTGTGAGTACAGTAGCTTCGATCATCAAAGAGGCGGATATTGATCCGGGGTTCATTGAGTTAGAAATAACAGAAAGCAGTATCATGGAGAATTCAATTGATAATATTATGAAGCTAAATGAACTAAAGAGGATCGGTGTAAGAATTTCCCTCGATGATTTTGGAAAAGGATATTCTTCATTGAATTATCTGAAAATGCTACCGATTGATACGTTAAAAGTAGATAAATCCTTTATTCAAAATATTGAGTTTGATCCAAAAGAAAAGGTAATCACCGAAGCAATTATCAAAATGTCGAAAGCACTAGGATTAACCGTACTTGCCGAAGGAATTGAAAACGAAAACCAGTACCTCCTATTAAAAAAATTGAATTGTGATGCCATGCAGGGATTTTACTTTTCAAGACCACTTCCAATAGAAGAGATGGATAAACGGTTACAATTAACCAAATGTAGTTAAAAGCTGTTCCAGTTGGGACAGTTTTTTTCTGTTTATAGTGGTTTAAATTCTCTTTTCTAAAAGCGACGAAAAGACTTAAAAAAAATTAAAATGGCTAGAAAAAAAGCAGGAATTTTGGAGGTCGATGTCAAATTATTCCTTTGTGGCTAAGAGTCTAAAACTCCTTATCCAAATTTTAACAAAAGTAGAAAGAGGTGAAATCAAAAACCATTGTTTTAGTTTACCTACCACTTACCTACTTCTTATTCATTCCAGTAATTCCACTACCACAACTATGCGTGAAACAGTCTCAATTGAATCTAAAATTGAGAGGTGCGAAATGAAAATGTTCAAATTTCTAAACAATAAGCACGGTTTTACCCTAATCGAGATAATGGGGGGCGATAACATATGTAATTTATTTAATGCTCCCTGCGTATTTATCTTTATACCATTTTTGCTTCGTATGGTGCCAACCATTTAGATCAGGGTCAATAGGTATTGTTATATCTACAGGTATTTCACCGTTTATTTCTGCTTTCAACACTATCTTATCTTGAAATAAAGTAGCGCCTGGGAATAAATCACCGACTAATTTAGTTTGTTCAAGGTGTGTTAGTTCTGTATCAAAGTCTTCAGCAAATTCTAAGTAGTTATAAACCATTTCATAATTCCATTCTTTCTTTTTCAAAGCTTCGTATTTCGCGACCAATTGTTGTTTTTCTTTTGAGTGAATTTCGTACTCTTTTTCGATATCTTTCTGTTTTTGCTGAAGGACTTCTTTTTTGAAAGCCCCATCTAAATATAAATCCAGTAACCGGTCTAACTTTTCTTTGCGGTCAGAAGTTATTTTATCTAAGTTACTAATTTGACTTTCTAAGTCTTTAATATCGTCCCTGCTTACTTCTAATTTAATATAATTTTTTGCCTGTTCTTCACCTGATAAAATATCTTTTATGGCCTGAATTAGGTTGTGTTCAAATCGTTTGGTATTAATAGATATGTCGCAAGTAGTCTCATCTTTTAACTTCATTTTTCTTCCGTGTTTAAGATAATATGTTGGTTTATCGGCTTTACCGTTTTGATGCAAGGACACTTTTCTCCCGCAAATTCCACAAGTAGAAACTGTCCGTCTTAAAATATGAATGTTGTCTTTTCGGCGACTAGTAGCTTTATAAACTATACCTCGTTTATTCCGTTCTTCTTGGATTTTTTCATAGGTTTCTAATGTCCTTAATTGTGGATAAATTCCTTCGATAGTTATTATTTCACCATTTGAAAAATTCTTTTCCATCACACCGTGGAAAGCTTTAGAGACTAGTCGTCTATAAACTAGTGTTTCATTCCATAGAGTACCGTTTGGTGTTCGCGAAATTTCGTTTAGCTTATCAGCAATTAATTTCATCCCTAATTGTTCTTCTAAATAAAGTTTATCGATATACGGTATTACCCAAGACCATTTATCATCAAGTTCGTAACGTTCTTCAGCTTTGTTGTAAATGTATCCAATTGGAGCTTTTCCCCATGGTTTACCTTCTCTCATACGTTGACGTTTACCTCGCATCATGCGTTTTACTATTGCTTTTTTCTCACGTTTAGCAATGAGGTTTTTAATATCAGAAATAAACTCCTGATCTTCGTTAGCAAGATCGGTAAGGGATCCTGGCTCAGCAATCCTAACATTATTTTCTCGTAAAGTACTTTGAGATATTCCCAAGCAACTGTATCTAAACGGAAAGACGGTCCTGGTCAATAACTAGTACAACGTCAATGGCTCCATCTTCGACAAGGTCAAGTAGCTGGTTAAGACCTTGTTTATTTAATTTACCGCCTGACTCCACATCTTTATACTGACCAATAATATTCCATCCTTGTTTTACTGCATAGGTATTTAATTCAGAACTTTGAGCACCAAGAGAAAAACGGTCTTCTTGTAATTTTGTACTAACGCGAATATATATTGCACAGCGCAATGCATTCATCTCCTTTCCAATTCTTTTATTATAGAGGTAATTTCTCTGCATAGATTGTGGTACATATTGCAAATAAAATGTAAACACAGTAAAACCCCCTGATAGCCTTATCAGAGGTCATTTGTGTCAATAATAACCATATCATCATGAGGCTTTATAAAACCGCACTCTACCCCGATTATGCGGATATTTTCGCTCATTAGTTCCAATGGTGGATAGACATTTGCTGGAACTGTAAGAATAGAAGTATCAGGCGTGACGTTTGTTGCTAATCTGATAATATATCGCTCTTCTGAGCGTACAGTTATTATCTTTTCTCTTACTGAGTCATAGGAATAGTTTTGAAATAAGAGGTAGTCCCCTTGGGAAATTCCAAGTTCGGAAAATCCATTATCACCTAATTCGATAGCAAACTGTGCTGAATGGTAATTTTCTAGTTGAAGAAATTTATTCCAAGTCATTTCATCATTAAAATCTACTTCGAAAAAATCCTTTGTAAGTCCAATACCTACGATTGGTATCATTTTGGCATTATTCAGCCCTCCAATTTTCAATAGTTCCAACAAGACCCTTATTATTATTCATAAAGTAGGTTTTCTTTTTATCTTTTAAAATATAGTCGCAGCCTATATTCTTCTTAAATTGTTTAACAGCCTCGAATTGTGATTTGATATGAAGGGAATATTGTGTACCCAGTAATTGTTGTTCGTGTTTTTCTAGGCGTTTTTTTGCAAATTCAAAAGTCACATGAAAAGTTTCTGCAATGACTTCAATCGCTTTTGTTCGATATTGTGGGAGATCTATCCTTTCTAACATGAAAGTTGGAACACAAAAATGCAAAGCAAAATTATCTGCTTTTTCTTCTTGATAAAAGATGTAATCATCAGGCATGCTTAACTGCGATCCGTACTGTCTTAACGCATGGCATAGTTCATGACCGAAGTCTTCCCATTGTTCTTGTGGTGTTAATTTAGGATTAATATTAATTTTTGGTCCACCGAATACAAATGTTATCTGACTACTAGTTGGAAGAAATATGTAGGGATTTCAAGTTTTTCAGATATGGCCATAATATCTAATTGGTATGGGTAGTTGATTCTTAAGTACTTATAAGGTTCTCAACATAGTTTTCAAGTGTAGAAGGGGTATATTTAATCATCAAATCACCTCAAAGTTTGACAAGTTTCTACACTAATTATACGAATGTTTGTTCGCTTTGTAAATAAAAAGAAAAAGCTTATATTAAATGATTATGGTAAAATATTTACAAGAGCAATAATAAAAATAGGGGGAATTACTATTGGGGCGCGATGAATTATCGGATGTTTTTGAAAAAATTACAAAGTCTTTAAGGTTACCGGTCATATTCGCTGGTTCTGGACTAGCCAAAAGATATACAACCAATAGCTTTGATTGGAAAGAGTTATTAATTAAATGTATTTCTGAGTATTGTGATGACCCTATCAACAAGTATAAAGAATATAAAGAAGATGTTGAACACAGCATGACCTTTCAAGAAGTTAACAAGTTTTCAGTTAATGAAAAGATTGGTACATTTGTTGAGAAAGATTTTAATAAAGCATATTACCGCAAAGAAATTAGTTCATTTACTGTTGAAGAAAATCAGTCTCCGCTTAAAGTTTATATCTCAAAATTATTAAGTGATTATCAATTAAATAAAGATATGAACTATGAAATAGAACTTTTCAAACAGTTAAACCAAAAGATGCTTACAGTCATAACTACAAATTATGATACATTTTTTGAGGATATTATTTTTATTAAACACGAAAAAATAATTGGCCAAAATATTTTTAAAAAGTCTGAACTTGGGACTTTGATGAAAATACACGGATGTGTAACAAGACCTGAAACACTAATTTTAACTGGAAGAGATTATGAGAAGTTTAAGAAAAGGCGAAAAGTTTTGTCAGCGAAAATAATTAACTTATTCACAGAGAATCCAGTTATTTTCATGGGATATTCTGTTTCTGATGAGAATATAAAATCAATTCTTATGGATATATTTGAGTGTCTTGAAACAGAGGAAGATTTTAAAAGTTTCCAAGAAAGATTAGTCATTATCATATATGATAATGAGGTTAATGATCCAGTAGTGGGTACACATAGCATGCAAATTGATGGAGTTAGTATTTCAATGACCAAAGTAACAATTTCAGACTTTGCACCCCTACTTGAAGAGATGAATAAGTTACGGAGAATAACCAGGCTAAGAGACATTCAGCACATCAAAGACCTAGTATATGAAATAGTTGAGTCCAGTGAGGGAGAGAAAAGAAAGCTAGTTAATCTTATGAGTGAAGATGAAGAATATGATGGTGATGAAGTGGTTGTAATTATTGGTAAAGAAGAGCATGTAGGTGATATAGGGGCTAAAGGAATTGCAGCTGAGGATATTTACGAAGACATTGTTTTCAATAATTTAACAATTAAAAAAGAAAAAATATTAATGTTATCAATACCTTCCCTCTTAAAAGCTAATAGTTATTTACCAATAAATAAATATATTAAAGGGTCTGATATTAACTCGATAAGTGATGAAAGAACTTTACTCATTAAAGAGATGACCTCTGAAAAACTATTAACAAACACAATAACTAAGGATTTAGACCATTATATTCAAACGGAATATTTGAGTTTAAATGAGATATATGAGGCGGATCTACCCAAAACAAAAAAATTGCACTATTTAGTTCTAAGATGTATTTTTGGCGAAGTTGAAACTCATGAACTCCGTCAATTTATAGAAGAACATTATTTCACAATGATGAAAAGTAAACCAGATGATACAATTATTAAGAAAATGATTATGATCTTGGATATGCTTGAAAATAAATAGAAAAGCACCCCGTTAGGATTCGTATTAGTCCGACTAATACTTTCCTAGGAGTGCTTCATATTATTTATAATATGAGTTTAACATAAATATATTCTTTTTCATATTATTAAATTTATCGACACATATCGACAACGATATGTGTCTTGTTTTTATTTCATTCTGAAAACATTTTTGTGATTTCTATTTTACTCTCATCATACTCCTTAAACTCATACAATGTTTCATTTGAAAAAATCATAAAGGAAGAAATTTTCAATTAGATAATCAGATTTATGATTATCCTCTTTCCTTACGAGTATGACTGTATTTTTACTAATTGAATGATAGGTAATAAGATCTTTTTCATTAATATAATTACTATCATGTTTCTTTATAGAGTATTGGGTTGGTTTGGAATTGTTTTTATTAAAAGTACTTTTAATAAAAAACCTATAGAAAATTGACATTCCAAAAGGGAGAATAAAGAGTAACAATGTTATATAGAAAATTGAGTTCTCATTAAAAGAAAGGACCTGAATACCATTAATTAAAATTAAACTAATTAATCTATTAACATATATTAAATAAATTAAAACTCCACTAATAATATTTAACAGGAAAACTGCAAAGTAGAAAAACTTTAGGTCATCCTTGATTGTAAATTTTAATAAATTAATTTGCTTATTTTTAAATTTTAATTTTGAAACGAGAGTAAAAATGTCTTTGATTGTATGGCAACCAATAATAAGCCAAATAAAAGCAAAAGATACAAAATAAGAAATAGTTAATATTGCTTCGATATTTTGGTTAAATGGTGATTCTGAAAAGTGAAGCATAACTGAAAGAGAAACAATAATGAACATGAATATTAACATTTCCAACACAAAACTTGTAGCGTTATGAACTATTAGTTGTGATTTTGAGAAAAATAACTTCTCAAACCTTGAAGTATTAAATACCTTTACTGCAAATGAATATATTGTCCAGATTAAAGCCCCAAAACCAATTATCCAAACCACAATTTTAAGCGGTGATGGAAGTTCGATTTGTGATAATAAGATAATAAAATGTCCATTAATATATCTCCCTAATAAAACTAAGACACGCCTCTCCATTGCGATAGCGTGTCTTAGTTGGTTTAGAAGTAAATTTTAAAAATAGAGGTCTCGTTGAGTCGTTTTATATAATTTACTTCTTACTTTTTCAATTGCTCTACAGCAGCCGAAACCTCTAACACCCGCTTATTTAATACATCAACTTTGCTCTCAACATCTTTCAGCCCCAGCAGCGTAAAAGAAGCCTCTACCTCGTGGATCCGTTGATCCAATTTTGAAATCTGTTGTCGCATTTCTTGTTTAAAAGAAAATGCTTTTGTTCCATTTCTTCGATCTTTTTAATAATTGTTCAACTGAATATTCCATCTAGATCACCTTTTCCATTTAAGATTTAGCTCTATTAAAGCGTAATAAAATCTTATGTAACTGAGTTTCTGACGACGGAAACGAAGAAACGAGTACGGTTTCTGATGGTGAAAGTACACAAAGTAAGTAAAGTAAAAGTAATAGTAAAGTAAAATAAAAAATATAATAATAATAACAGTCCAAAATGTGAACATTTTAAATTTAGTTCTTAATTGTTTTTCTTTTTTCCTCTTCCTCAATCAAAAACTTCATGAACCTTCGCATTTCTGCTTTCTTTTCTTCTGGAGCTGACAAGTAGTCTTTAAAAAATACTTGAGTTTCCGGATCTTTTAGGAGCTCGTCTACTTTTTCGTCTAGTGGGTCTTTTGCCAGGTCAACAGTTTTATTTGTTGGTTTGTCTGTTCTTCCAAGTAGGTAGTCAGTATCCACTTCAAAAAAATCAGCGAGCTTTTTCGTTATGGCGAAAGAAGGCTCTCTCTCATCACGTTCATACATACTTATAGTACTTTCTCCTAGGGAAAAATAAATCTGCTAACCCTTTTTGGGTCAACTTCTTAGATTTCCTTAGATTTTTAATCTATTACCGAAAGTAATCATTAGTCATCACCTAGCTAAATTTTAACACAAAACGTGTCTCTAAAATATTTTTTTTAAATTTATTTCACAAAACGTGTTGACTTCACATAACGTGTGTATTATTATGAAAACAAGAACTTCACAAAACGTGTTTTATTATGAATAAGGGGGTGTTTAAACTTGAATAATACTAATAACAAACAGACTATAGCAGATAACTTAAAAAGGCTTCGAGCAGATAGATCTAGAGAAGAAATTGCTGCTTCAGTAGGTATAAGTGTAAGTGCGTTACAAATGTATGAGAACGCACAAAGAGTACCTAAAGATGAAATAAAAGTAAAATTAGCAAATTACTTCGGTGTGTCTGTTCAAGAAATTTTTTTTGATAATAGACTTCACGAATTGTGTAGTTAAGCTAACTCTGCCTAGCGCTTCTTAGCTTATGCAAAGTTAGATGAAATGATGAGGGGGGAAGGAAAGTGTCTGTAAAACTAAAGCAAATTGTGGAAGAACTTGAACAATGTAAATTTTCGTGTGAAGCAGGACCGCTAAAAAACAGTCAAGCATTTATAGATTTAAAGGAGTTAGCAGAAAAAGAAGATGAAGACAGAAGAGAGTGCCCTAGACAAATAATGACCAAAACATTAGCTGATCTTGCTAATTATATTCAAGAAATAATTAAGAATGGCCCCGATAACGAGCGGCAACTCTTACCGGAGCTAGTGAAATCATTAGTGGACTTATACAAAGTGTTATAACTTACCGTTTCTTGCGTCATCAACAGCTTTATAAATCGATTTAAATAACTTAGACACTTCTGTTGCTATTCTATCATTATGTTCAACATAATCTTTCGATGTAGCCTTATCGAAATCCATTTTTTCAATTGCAGCTAGTGTCAATTCTTTTGCGATATCACTTGGAGTAGACATAGGTAACACCTCCCTTCAATTACCAATATTCGACAGAAGTTGAAGGAAAACCTTTTTAGAAAGGAGCGGAAAATGTATGAGTGAAAACAAAAAAGATACCTCTGCTGGCACAGAGGTTGAGAAGAAACAGATAAATCTCGATGAAAACGATGAAATTCGTCTGAAACTTCCAATTTCACAATTATTAAGCCTTAATAAAACAATTTCACAAACATGCATTTTATTAAGCGATGCTTTAGAGATTCGCTTAAGGGAAATTCATAACAATAAAGATGTAGTTGTTGACAAAGACTGTATCGAGCTTGCTACAGTAACCGAAAAATTTATTCGCCTTTACTTAGAAACAAGCAAATGACTTAATCGATAAACATCACGCATTCACATTTATCAAGTAAGTGATGAGCTTTTGAAATTAAGATCAAAGCAGTTGTAGCATCAAGTTCGCTCTTCGGATTGTAGATTTTGACTTGGTGTGATGTTGAGTTTCGATAAGAAAAATTAATTGTCAGTAACAGATGCTTTAATGCATTATATTCGTTTTTTTCACTATCAGATTGAAGTATGTTTCCGTTAATTATTAAAGAAGGGGTTTTAGTACTGAATGTTTTTTCAATAAGTTTAGCCCCATCTGCAGTTGAGTGGTTCATTTGTCTTATTCTACTAAGGGTGCTCTTACTAGCTTCATGGATTGCATGAAAATAATTTTTTTGAAGTAGTTCAGGCTTACAATATTCGATTACTGTCGGATGAATATTATAAGGTTCTAATTTTTCAATTAGACTTTGACTTCTTTCTAAAGCCTCTGAAAATGTGTTAGTTTCAGTGGTTGTTACAACTTTACCGGCATCATTAAGTTCAAACCCATAAAACCTTAATTGGAAATTTACTTTTTGCTTCACTTGTTCCATCCTTCAGGATTATCTCGGAAAAGCATGGGATTTAATATGTGTTGAATAACAGTAAGAAAGGTTTTGCAGATTTTAGTTTATTGCATTCCAAAACAATAGCAAGATTTAATCTTTCCATTTAGTACTTAACTTTAAAATAGAATTTTGTGTGTCGTGATCATAATAATTCAGTTGAGCAAGGATAGTAGTAATTTTAGAACCAGTAGTATATTCAGAAATTGTTTTTGATACTTCTTCAATTATATCGTTGTTAATTGTTTTCATTTAAACACTTCTTTCTTCCGGAATATTACTATTGTTCGACAGAAAGTGAGTGAATTCCTACAAAATTAAGGGGGAATATGAATTGCAGATAAAACAAGTAAAGCGTGTCCTTGAAATCTCACAAGAAATTATTAAGTTAGCAGAAATTAACGGCTGGGAAGATAAAGAGTTACTGGAAGCGCTCAATTTGATTTCTTGCAAATCAAAATTAGATTTCAGTGACGAGGCAGCCGTTAAGACTCTTTTCTGAAAGGAGGATTAGAGAATGGGGAACTTACCAATCGATGTAGACATTCTACAAAAGCGCAAGATGATCCCAATTAAGTTGGCGGAGTTATCTTATAGCAAACCTGAAATAGCTTTAAAACTTCTCCGTGTTTGGGGAGAGAAACAAAAACCAATAACCCCGTTGTTCGAAGAAATTCTATCTCATTTTGATGCTTAGAAAGGGGGCTTAAGTATGGAGAAAAATGATTTTAATAACGTAAAAGGATTTTCGAAGCTAACAGTGGAACAACAAAAACTCTTCAGAAGGGTTTATAACAGCCATCTAAAAATGATGGGAACTGAGTTTCGAAAAAAGTACTTACCTGAACAATTAAAGAAATTAAGTGGATCCCTGACGAAAACTGTCTTCATGTTTTCTGGAAAGGGAAAACTGATTGGTTTCATTATGATACAAGGGGGTGCTGGTACTAATGTGGACAAAAGAAACTCTTATTGAGGCCTTAGAAAAGCATTGTGTGTTAACAGATCAAGAAAAACAAAGTTTCCGACTTCTATGGAAAGCAAAACTAAAGTGTGTAGAAGTAAAGGGTTGCTACATTACGCCAGTAAACCCTCCTAATATCGAAGTTTCATTTAGATATGAACCGGAATTTGATTGGGAGAAACGAAATCACTCTCAATCCATAATCAGTGAATTTTCCATGCTGGCAAACGGCATAAGTTATTGGAAAGGTTTGTGTGAGGAGAAAGGGACTGATCACCAGAAAGATAGATTATTTATGGCGCAAGAAATGTTATTAAGTTTCCTCAAAGGATTAAAATTCGGTGGTATATCTATTATGGTTGACAACGTTAAAGCAGAGGATATGAGTTTGTTCGAATGAGAAAAACCGTAGCTGATCGTGTCGCATATTACGTTAGAAAAATAGCAGAAAAGGGAGCTATACACCCAGCTGAAAAACAACCTAGATCGTACAAGTATCGCCAGCAAAGATTAATGGCTTATAAAGAGTCGATGCATAAGCAGATCAATGATCACCATAATTGCATAAGTACTGCGCTTAAGGGGAAATAACCCCTATCTTTTTTACCGCTGTTGCGAAAATTGTCTATCACATTAAGTCGAAAAATAAAGAATGGTACATAGGGAAGGGGAATTATCAATGAACAGTGCAACAAAAGTCGAAAGTAAAGTCGAAATCGTGTCAGAAAATGAATTAGTAATTAGAATTTCTAACAAGTTATGTGAGTTTGGAATTCCAAGAAATCTGAAAGGGTATCGATATCTTCGCAAAGCAATCTTAATTACCTATCATAACTTCGAGATGGTAAACAGTGTCACAAAAACAATTTACCCGTCAATTGCAAACACATACCAAGATACTCCGAGTAGAGTTGAAAGAGCTATGAGGCACGCTATCGAATGCGGGTACTACAAAAATGTAAATCAAGAATTTCCTAAACCAAAAAACAGTGAATTCATTGCAATGGTTGCTGACTCAATGAGGGTAGAAAATGGAATTTATTAAAAAAGAAGTTTGTACACTCGTTAAATTAGAAGATCAGGTATTGCCAGAGGACATTAAAGAGTCTCAATTACTCCACAATTATGCGATAGACTGCTCAGCAAGAGTAACGGCATATACGTACCATCTTGAATTTGAAGAAGCTGAAAAATGGCTAAGGGAGTATCAGAGAGCAGTTAATGAAATTAAATACTTTAAGTTTAAAAAGAAGGAAAGTGGGAGGAGGAAGGATTATGCCAAGATTTGAAAATGCAACGTTGTTGAGATATTTAAGATTATCACGCTATGAAAACTTGTATTCAAAGTTAGCTTTAGAGTTTCAATTGCAAGGTGATCAGGACAGGTATTTGGAGTATTTAGGACATAAGCGCAGAGTTTACATTGAAAAACAATGTGTACGAGGAGTGCTTAGATTAGAAAGAGCAAAAAGAAAAGCAGCAACTGCTGGAACAGTTACTGCTACGGCTTAACTTAAGCCAAGTGATGTTCGTATAACCATTATTTTACCACTATTATATGTGGTGGGCAATAGCGTACAGGCTTTTGCCTTTGAACCTATGAAAGCTTTTAGCGTAGGTTGAAAGGTGAGTCGGTATCCGTCACCAAGGAAGGAGGTGAGTACAAAAATTGATAGGATACATTGAATTTTGCCACCATTCATTGTTTGTTAACTATATCCGGATACCAATTTTACAGTAGGAGTTGAGTGTATTCAATGACAGTCGAAGTTAGTGTTGAAGTTGATCAAAGTGGTCGTATGATGTATAACCCTATTTTTCACCCCAACAACGGAAAACGATATTCAGAGTCTGATCTTGAGTACCTGTGTAAGTATTGGGAAATCGATGATTGGAGAACAATGGGGTTCGCTCTTGGAAGAACTGAAAAAACATTATCTAATACTGTATCAAGGTTAAGAAAGGAAGGTTTGTATGACTACTACAAAAACCTTAATAAGCACTGGTGAATGTTGCCAATGTGAGAAGGAGATTTATGAAGGTCAAGAAATTATTTATGACAAAGAAGGTGGCGTTATGTTTTGTGACGATAACTGCCTTGCTGTGTTCATAAGAAAACATCCTAGAGAGTTCATTGATGTATTACTGAATTTTGAGCTGATTGAAAAAACAAACGCAAGTAAATAAGTCACTCACGTTTGCGGCGTGAATGACTTAACAGGTTGTTGCTAAAAGAAATTGATTATCTCTATTATACGCAACACTCGGATAATTATCAATTGGAGGGATAAATTTGAAAAGAAGTATGAAGCTGTTAAAGCTAACATTACAAAATTTTAAAGGGATTAAGAATTTCGTTTTAGATACTAACGGTGAGTCGGTACGAGTTTTCGGTGATAATGCAGTTGGGAAAACAACATTGTTTGATGCATTCATTTGGCTTCTATTTGATAAGGACAGCCATAACAAAAAGGACTTTCAAATTAAAACTGTAGATGAAGCTGGGAGTGTAGTTAATGGTTTAGACCATGATGTCGAAGCGGAGTTTTTGCTTAACGGTAATGTTCTAACACTCAAAAAGTCATATAAAGAAAAGTGGACGAAAAAACGGGGATCTGCATTGAGTGAATTTTCAGGTCATACAACCGACCACTTTGTAGACAGTGTTCCTGTAAGTCAAAAAATATTTAAAGCTAAAGTAGATGAAATAGTTGATGAGGACATTTTCAAACTTTTAACGTCTCCAAGCTACTTTAATGAACAATTAAAAAAGGATGATCGTCGAAATGTTCTTATGAAGATTTGCGGTGATATCACGGATCAGGATGTGATTTCTACTAATCAAGCATTAGCAGATCTCCCTGGGATTTTGAATGGGAGAAAAATTGAAGATTATCGGTTGATTATCGCTTCAAAGCGCAAAGAAATCAATGATGAACTTGATAAAATCCCAGTTCGAATTAGTGAGGTTAATCATAATTTACCTGACATTTCTTCATTGAATTTTGAGGATTTAAGAAATTCGATAGCTAACCTAAGAAAAAATATAGATGAAAAAGAGTTAGAAATAAATCGCATTCGTCATGGTGCTGAGATAGTCGAAAAACAAAAACAACTTCGAGAGATCGAAGGAGAACTCCTTGATATTAAAAATAAACATAGCTCAGCAAATCATGACAAGGTTAATGTCCAGCAACAAGCGTATTACAAGTTAAAGTCAGAGATCGAGTCGCTTAAATATTCTATCAACAACCAAAATCAAAAAATTGAAGGTAATCAGGAATTAATCAACCGCTATGAACAAGATACGTCTCGGTTACGTCAGGAATGGTATCAAATTAACGAAAAAAGTTTTGAATTTGAACATGATGAAAACTGTCCGACTTGTGGCCAATCGCTACCAGAGGATCAAATTGAAGCGGCTCATGAAAAGGCTAGATCTAATTTTAATCTCAAAAAGTCTGAGGACCTAGAGAGGATCAATAAAAGTGGTTCTTCCATAAAAGAAAAAATTGAAGAATTAAAGCAACAAAATGAAAGGTTGCGCCTTGAAGTGACAGAACTAGAACAAAAAATAGACCACAAGCAATCGCATTTAGATGGTTTATTAACTGAAATCAAAGGCCTTAAAGAAAACGTCCAGGACGTTACATCTTTGCCTGAGTATCAAGAGAAATCACAACGCATCGAATTACTTAATGCAGATATTCAACAATTAAGAATGAATGCTCAAAGTTCAATTGACTCCATTCAAAACCAAATTAATCAGTATCGTGAAAAGGTTGCCTTACTGGATATTGACCTTTCAAAGTTTGATGTACATGAGCGCTCTTTAACACGAAATACTGAGTTAAAAGAACAAGAACGAAAGCTAGCTTTTCAATTTGAAAAACTTGAGCGTGAATTGCATTTAACAGAAGAGTTTATCCGAACAAAGGTAAATCTTCTTGAGGGAAAAATTAATTCGAAGTTCAAATTTGCTCGTTTTAAGCTGTTTAGAACTCAAATCAACGGTGGGTTAGAGGAAATATGTGAGACGACTTACAAGGGAGTCCCTTACGGGTCTGGATTAAACAATGCAGCTAAAATCAATGTCGGCTTAGATATTATCCAAACTCTATCAGAGCATTACAATTTTTCAGCACCGATCTTTGTGGATAATGCTGAAGCTGTTACTAAGTTGATTGATATTAATACGCAGATTATTTCCCTAATAGTTTCAGAAAAAGATAAAGAGTTACGAATTGAACGTAATGAAAACAAATTTGAGGAGGCAGTGTAAATGAGTCAAAACGGTAACCAATTAGCCATTATCAAAAAAGATACGGTGGATGTAGTTGCATCCAAAGTAAAAGAGTTTCAAGAGAAAGGCGAGCTTCACTTTCCAGCGAACTATAGTCCTGAAAATGCTATGAAGTCAGCATGGTTAATTCTACAAAGTACGGTAGATCGAAACAAAAGACCAGCGCTAGATGTTTGTACACGCGACAGTGTAGCAAATGCATTACTTGATATGGTTGTTCAAGGTTTAAATCCTTCTAAAAAACAGTGTTATTTCATCGTTTATGGAACTCAACTAGTTTGTATGAGGTCGTATTTTGGGACCATGAGTGTCACAAAAAGAGTATCTGGAGCAAAAGAAATTGATGCAGCAGTCATTTATGAAGGTGACGAAGTTGATTACGAAATGGTCAACGGTCGTATTAAAAACCTTACTCATAAACAAAAGTTCGCAAACATCAATAAGGAAAATATCATAGGTGCATATTGCACGATCACCTTAGATAACGACAACGTTTATACGGAATTAATGACAATTGATGAACTCAGACAAGCATGGAGTAAAGCTCAATTTTGGGGCAAAGACCAAGACGTTGAGAAAAAAGGAAGTACTCATGAAGAGTTTAAGCAAGAAATGGCTAAGAAATCGGTCATTAATCGTGCCTGCAAAAAGTTCTTAAACTCAAGTGATGACAGCAGCTTAGTTATGTCGCGTATTAACCGTGCTGACGAAGTGAAAGAGGAAGCATTACTTGAAGAAGAACTTCAACAAAATGCAAACAAAGAAATTATTGATATTGAATACGATGAAACGCCTATTCAGGAGCAACAAGCACAAACTGAACCAGAAATAAAAGCTACTGGAACAGAAGGACCTCTTTTCTAATGATTAATATTAAAGCACTTGCAAGCGGTAGTAAGGGGAACTGTTATTACATCACAGATGGCCATACTCCCCTGCTACTTGAAGCAGGTATATCATTCAAAAGCATTCAGAAACAACTAAATTTCAAAACGACAAGTATAGCAGGGTGTTTTGTCACCCATGAACACAAGGATCATTCAAAATCAATCGCAGAGGTATTGAAAAGCGGAATTGACTGTTATATGTCAAAAGGTACTGCAGAAGCTTTAAATATACATCACCATAGAGTTCATAACATTGAAGCTAAAAAACAATTCAAGTTAGGTACCTGGACGATTTTACCTTTTGAAGTTGAACACGATGTATCTGAACCTATGGGATTTTTATTTGCTAATGAAGTAGGGGACAAGCTCCTATTTGCTACGGACACCTATTATATCAAGTACAAATTTAAAGGCTTAAGTCACATCATGATTGAGTGTAATTACAGTTTAGACATTCTAAATCAAAACATTGAAGTTGGTCGAGTACCTAAGATAATGAAAAAACGCTTATTAAGATCACATTTTAGTTTGGAGAACGTTAAGGAATTTTTAAAAGCTAATGATCTTAGCAAAGTGCAAGAAATCCACTTACTTCACTTGTCGGATAACAACAGCGATGAACAACGTTTCAAACAAGAAATTCAAGCACTTACGGGGAAATTGGTGTATGTGCTTTGAAATATGAAATTTGTATTCCAGATTTTTACGTTTGGATGACCGAGGGGTCCAGTAATAGAGGGGTACTTTTCAGAAAGTATGTAGAAGGCTATCTAAAAAGGTCATACCCCGACATGCAGCTCCTTCGTATTGAAGGTATGAAAGCTATTTGTGAGAGGAGAGAAGGCTATGAAGAGTGGAAAGAAGCCAACCAAAAGACAAAAAATAGCAATAAAAGAAGCAAGGCTAAATCCTGATAACTGGTTAATCGTTAAGAACCTTCCTGATTGCCTACATATCGTTCATCGAGAGTCGGGAACAATTAAAAGAATAGTATTTTAAGAGATTATCTAAGGATTTTTAGTAGGAATGATTATTATGTGTAACGCAAGTTTAAACCAACGACTTTTAAAATTTGAAAGGGGAAAAAGTATGTCAAACATTTTAGATCTAAATAATTTAGCGGATGGTGCAGTAGCGGAAAGGTTTAACCAAGAATTAAGAAAAATCTTAGAAAATATTTCAGATCCCAACACAGATGCAAAGAAAGTTAGGAAGTTGACTTTAACCGTTTCTTTCAAAGCGGATGACCAGCGTGATATTGCAGCTGTAGGAGTACAAGCTAAAACAACATTAGCCCCAGCTAGGGATATTGAAACAAAAATTGTCCTTGATTGGGATAGTAACGGTCAAATTACAGGTGCTGAATTAAAAAGTGGCATCAAAGGTCAAACATATATGCAAGAAGATGGCGTTTATTCGGATACTGGCGAAAAAGTTTATGATTTTAGAGCAAAGAAAGCGGAGGGTAAATAGATGATAAAAGAGGCTATTCAATACATTGTTGGTTTGGGAAATGTAGAAACAATTGATATTAATGGACAATCTTATGCAACTAGAAATCTAGATTTAGTCAAAGCACCTACACAAAGTTCATTCCAGGTTCAGAGTTTAACTGGCCTAGTAGACTACGTTAAAAGCAGCTATGACTCAAAAGAAAAGTTATTAATTCATATCGTTAATCATGAAAAAGTGGTTGTAGTTGACGCTGTTAATCAAGATAAGCGTCGTAATCAATACATCGAAGCTTCTCCAGATCTTCCACATGTTCGATATGGTGAGTTTTATGGATCAGAAGAATTCAATATTAAACTTCAATCGTGCTTTAAAACCACAGGGGATAAAGAAATCATGCTTAAAGTAGTCGGAAACATTAAAGAAGAGTCTGTAAATACAATTGGTGATGATGGGGTTTCACAATCCGTAGTAGCAAAAACAGGTGTAGCTACTGTAGGAAATGTAAAAGTACCAAATCCGGTTACATTAAAACCTTATCGTACATTCATCGAGGTAGATCAACCTGAAAGTGAATTTATTTTCCGCATGAAAGATGGTCCTAGATGCGCATTGTTTGAAGCTGATGGTGGAGCTTGGAGGCTAGTAGCCATGCAAAATATTAAGAATTACTTAGAAAAAGAGTTAGCTAGTGAACTAGAGTCTGAGAAAGTGATTATCATAGCTTAGTAAATTTAATTAAGCCCCTTACTTGTAAGGGTGAGGGGCTTATGTAAAAAGGAGTGATTTGATGAAAGACTTGAAAATTATTGAACAGAACAATCAAAGAGTATTAACAACTGCTCAGTTAGCGGAAGCGTATGGGACTGATACTAAGATTATCAATCGGAATTTTCAAAGAAATACTGATCGATATGTTCAAGGAAAACATTTTCTTGCACTATCCGGTGAGGATTTAAGAAATTTTAAAGGGTCACGTCAATTTGACGACAGCCTAAAATTCACTTCAATTCTGTATCTATGGACTGAAAAAGGCGCTTGGCTTCATGCGAAATCGTTAAATACAGATGAGGCTTGGGATGCTTACGAAATGTTAGTAGATGATTATTACAAGCACAAGCAACAAATAATTGATACGGCGAAGTTAAGCCCAGAACTTCAAATGTTTAAACAGATCTTTGATACAGTCGCTCAAAAACAGCTTGAAGATGCTAAACGTGACGAAAAGCTTACTCAGCTTGAAACTGGCATTGAAACAATCAAAGAAACTTTCTTGAAGAAAGATGATGACTGGAGAAAGTCAATTAACACCATGCTTAATAGTGCAGCTAGGAAAATATATGGTGATTATCGACAACTAAGAGTGGATAGCTATCAATTATTAGAGGATAGAGCGCGGTGTGACCTTAATCGTAGACTTCAAAACTACAAGTTTCGTCTTGAAGAAAGTGGAGCTACAAAAACGAAAATCAACCAGGCTACGAAAATGGATGTAATTGAACAAGATCCACGCCTTAAAGAGATCTATACTACGATCGTTAAAGAGTTTTCAATTAGTTCAATTGCAATAAAAAAGAAGCCTAGCGTCTGGACCACGCTAAGCTTCAACCTCCAAAGTTACCAAACAATTATAACATAACATCAAGAAATATTAATTTAAGTAGGTGGAGCTAATGGCAAGGCCACAGAAGAATGGATTAGAGTATTTTGCACTAGATGTTGTTTTAAGTGATGAGGTTGAGTTGATCGAAGCTGAACACGGATTAGAAGGCTTTGCTATTTTGATCAAAATGTTTCAAAAAATATATTCACAAGGATACTACTATGAATGGGATGAGAAACAGAAGATATTGTTCAGTAATAAAGTTTCTTCTGACAGAAACTTAGTTGTATCAGTAATTGAGGACTGCGTAAGGTGGGGGATATTCAATAAGGATTTATACGAAAAGTACAGTATTCTCACATCTAAAAGGGCGCAAAATCACTATATTACAGCAATTTACAAGAGAGTTAATGTACAAATGATTGAAGAATATTTATTGGTTGATGTGTCTGATAAGAAAAATATTGAGGTTTATAAAATCAGTGGTGAGAAGGGTGTTTGTAATGGAGTTTCTGACGACGGAAACGAAGAAACAAGTACGGTTTCTGATGGCGAAAGTACACAAAGTAAAAGTAAAGTAAAAGTAAAAGTAAATAAAGAATCTAATAATACTAATGCATTTGAATTTTACCAGCAAAATTTCGGAATAATAAACAGCTTTTTGTCCGAAGAAATTAGTTTGTGGATAGACGATCTATCAGAAGAATTAGTCATAGAAGCAATGAAACGGGGTCTTGAACAAAATAAACGTAATTGGGGCTATGTAAAAAGTATTCTTAAAAGCTGGCACTCGACTAACGTTAAATCAATACAAGATGTAAAGGCCGAGGATGTTCAATTTCAGAAAAGACAAGATACTAAAAAACAAAAAAATAGAGTAGACAAACTCCCTAAATGCATGGATAAGCCTGAAAAATCTATTAATATACCAGAAGTATCGGAGTCTGAAAAACAAAGACTTCAGAAAATGATAGCAGAGCTAAAATCAACCCAAAAACTCAATGAAACTTAAGTGAATGAGGTTTATAACGTGAGTAATAAAACAACTGATCGATTTATTCTAACGGATTGTGATTTAACATTTAGCGAGAAGGAAATCCAAGATTTCAAGTTCTTGTGGAATGAAGGGCATACGTTAGAAGACATATGGAAATATTTACGTAGGAAAGATTGGCAAAGAACATATGACGAGGTATGCTTATTGCTTTTCGAACTTTCAAGAACAGGCGAAGTAGAAAAGCGTAAAAATGGAATTTGGTAGGTGAAATAAATTGGGAAACGGGCGAACGTGGACTAATGATGAAATTACTTATCTAGAAGAAAAATGGGGTTCAATGAGCACTTAAGTAATTGCTGAAAAATTAGGTCGATCTGTAAATGCCGTAAAAATTAAAGCAGTAAGGGCAGGCATGGGAGATCCAACGCTAAGCTATGATGGAATTACAGTTAATCAACTTTGTACAGCGACGAATATTCCTTATCGAACAATTAAATACTGGATTAAGCACAAGGGTTTTCCTGTAAAATATAAAGTTTTCGCTGAAGAAATGAAAGTGATGGTTGTTAGCTATCCAACTTGGTGGAAATGGGCAGAAGAAAATAAAAGACTCATAGATTTTGCGGAGGTTGAGGAAAATATTTTAGGTGCTGAACCTGACTGGGTCAAGATCAAACGTGGAGCTGACAAGATTAGATATCATAAAAAACCACATAACGAACCTTGGTCAGAAAAAGATGACAAGCGATTAATTAGCATGGTTAACGCTTTTCGTTACTCTTACCCGGATATTTCAAGAGAATTGAAAAGAACAGAAGCGGCGATCAAAAGAAGACTGTGGGAACTTGGTGTTAAGGCTAAACCAGTTAGAATGAATAACCACATCAAATGGACAAATGCTCAAACTGAGCAGCTTATTGATTTGTTTGAGAAAGGTTATTCTCTGGAAACCATAGCTGAACGTCTAGACAAAAGCGCTAATGGTGTTAGAGGTAAGTTGGAACGAATGGGTTATAAGTTTAGACAGAAGAAGGTGGATCCTAAATGAGTTTACTAAGAATGGCTAATTTACTAAGTCGTTTGCATAACGGTCACGGATTAAAGTTTGAGGAATTACTGCAATTAGAAGCTGATCTGCAGGAACAATTGCAATGGGTAACGGAGCTCCGGGTGAAGATGGGGAAGGGGAACCGTTGAGGAAAACGGTGGCATATCGAAAGGATGATGAAACAATGGATGAATTTCAAAAATTAGAAAATCCTCAGTTAGTTGAATTAGATGGTGAATATGGGTTTGTGATTGTAACAGAAATAGATATGTCATTAATTAAGAGCGGTGTAATTGTAATGAGAGGCAAATCTTATAATTATGAAAGCGGAGAAATAATTAAAAGTAATGATAAGGAAATTCAATATTCAATTCACGAAAATGCCTATTACAACTTAGACGATAACGGTAAAGTCATTGATTAATATTTCGCAGTTCGTCAAAAAAGTGACAGAAAGGAATTTGTGAAATGAAAATGCAAGTCACATTGTCGCCAAAGGAAGTTGAACAAATCGTTAAAGAGCATTTGTTTACAAAGTTTAAAACAGTAGGAGAAGTTAAGTTAGAGATAGGCAAACAGTCAAGAGGTTATGGTTATGCAGAAGAAACTGTAACTGTATTTAAAGGCGCTACATGTGAAGTCGAGATATAGTGTCGGTTCGTCGATTAAGCGAAGGATTGGAGAGCGAAAACTTGAAGCAATTAGACCTTTTTCGTGAAATTGTTGTCGATAACTTTGCCGGTGGTGGAGGTGCTTCAACTGGAATAGAGTTTGCAACTGGAATATCAGTAGATATCGCTATCAATCATGATCCAGCCGCAATAGCAATGCATAAAGCTAACCATCCAGATACAGAGCATTATTGTGAGTCGGTTTGGGATGTAGATCCAGTAAAAGCTGTTAGAGGTAGAAAGGTAGGATTAGCGTGGTTTTCTCCTGATTGTAAACACTTCTCTAAAGCTAAAGGCGGTAAACCTAAAAGCAATAACATCCGTGGCTTAGCATGGATAGCTGTTAAATGGGCCATAGCAGTAAAACCAAGAGTTATCATGTTAGAAAATGTAGAGGAGTTTAAAACATGGGGTCCGCTAAATGAAGAGGGGTATCCTGTTGAAAAATCAAAGGGGATTACGTTTCAATCATTTGTAAAATCTCTCGAGTCATTGGGATATGAAGTTTCATTCAAAGAATTAAAGGCATGTGATTATGGAGCTCCAACAACTAGAAAAAGATTTTTCATGATTGCTAGATGTGATGGTAAAGAAATAATCTGGCCCAAACCAACGCATGCTGATCCGAATAGCTCGGAGGTTAAAGTAGGTAAGTTAAAAGCTTGGAGAACTGCAAGCGAAATAATAGATTGGAATATCGGAACACCATCAATATTTTCAAGAGAAAAACCTTTAGCAAATAATACGATGCTAAGAATTACAAGAGGTATTCAAAAGTTTGTAGTTGAAGCAAAAACACCTTATATCATATACAATAAGGCTAGCTTTTTACAACATTACTATACACATCAGGGGAATGAAACAAGAGCAAGTAGCCTTTATGAGCCAATTGCAACTATACCAACTGCAAATCGTTTTGGATTAGTGACAGCATTTCTCACAAAATATTATGGATCTGATATAGGCCAATCAATAAATGAACCACTTCATACTATCACAACAAAAGACAGATTTGGATTAGTGACAGTAAAAGGTGAGGATTACAAAATCGTCGATGTAGGAATGAGAATGCTTCAACCTAGAGAGTTATTTAACGGGAATGGATTTCCTAACAACTACATCATTGACCGTGACTTTTTTGGTAAAAGTTATCCTAAAACCTACCAAGTAGCTCGCTGTGGGAATGCAGTTCCACCGCAATTTTCAGAGGCTTTAGTAAGAGTTAATTTGCCTGAAATGTGTAGTGAAACATCGAGATATATACAAGCAGTAGCTAACTGAGATTGGAGATTAAACAATGATTATTGAAGAACTTTCACTTTTTGATTTTAGTCCGGCCTTTAATCCAGAAAAAGCTAACTGGAAAAAAGGTGTAGATAACCATAAATATTGTGAAGTGTTAGCTATCATTCCAGATGATGCTTTATGTCCACTAGAGCAGGGGTATAGCGGATCAGGAAACCCACTGAAAGAATACCGTCATAAACTCTGGGGAGATCACGCAATTGCAATCTGGAATTATCTAGGCATCGATGGCAAGTGGGGAACGGCTACGGATTTACTTTCAAAGCATAGAAAAGCGAAAGAGCCAATCAAAATGAGAATTTCAGAAAGAGATATTAAATGTTTCGAAGTTACTCAGATTGTTGAATATTTAGGAGGTTAATAATGTTAAATCGAGTAGTGTTAGTGGGACGCCTCACACGTGATCCAGAACTAAAATACACACCTAATGGAATTGCGGTAGGTAAATTTACCCTTGCAGTAAACAGACCATTTTCAAATCAACAGGGAAATCGAGAAGCTGATTTTATAAACATTATAGTGTGGAGAAAAGCAGCGGAGAATGTAGCAAATTACTTAAGAAAGGGTAGTTTAGCAGGTGTTGATGGTCGACTACAAACTCGTAATTATGAAAATAATGATGGGAAAAAAGTTTTTATAACTGAAGTTGTAGCAGACAGTGTTCAATTTTTAGACTCGAAAAACAGCCAGAATAGCGGAAGTGATCAACAGAACCATCAAGGTAATACAAATAATGGGTACAATAGCAATCAAAACGCTAATAGTGGGCAAAACAATCAATTTGGTGACGATCCATTTGCTAGCGACGGAAAACCAATTGATATATCTGATGATGAACTCCCATTTTGAGAAAGGGGAACACTATGAATTTAATAAAACTCTTTAAAAAGCAAAAAGAATTAGATGATCGGATTGTTAAGGAGCATAATCTGGAAGGACAATATTTACTCTCAGATAAAATTTTAGCTTTATTGGTTGAATTAGGAGAGTTAGCTAATGAAACAAGATGTTTTAAGTTTTGGAGCGACAAACCACCGAGTGCACCTGATATCGTAATTGAGGAATTTGTTGATGGTATTCACTTTTTATAAGTTTAGCTAATGATTTTAAAATAAATCCTGAGAATTTCATCGTTACATGTGATTATACGAAAGGTACATTAACGGAAACATTAACCGAGGTATTTGCATACGTATCTAGTTTGCATGTACTTTTTGATGTTAACATTCCGGCCACCATAACCGGTGAGGATTTACACTCAACGTTACACGAAGCTTTTTCTTGTTATGTAGGATTAGGAGAAAAATTCTTAGGCTTAACCTGGGCGCAGATCGAAAAAGCATACTTAGAAAAGAATGAAGTAAACCACATTCGGCAGGACAACAGTTATTAAAGGGGGTTAAAGCATGTTTCAAGGTCAAGGAAACAGAGGTATGGCTTTTGAAATGTTATTAAATCTTGTGAATGCTCAATATAATACCAAAGGACTAGCTCTTATAAACAAAAGGCCCACCCCAGTAAAAGTACTTAAATCAAAAGGAACTCAAGTTATTAAAGGCTACTTCGAAGAAAAATCAACTGTAGATTATGATGGAACGTATAACGGGAAATCCATTGCTTTTGAAGCGAAGTCAGTAGGGGAAAAGCGTTTTGACCTCAAGAATATTCATAAGCACCAACTTGAGTATTTGCAAAAGGCTGAAAAACACGGCGCTATTTCATTTTTCCTCATAGAATTCCGAGCGACCAAAGAAGTATTTCTCGTTTCGTTAAACTTTATCGAGACCTATGTGATGCAATCTAAGAAAAAGGGCGGTAGAAAAAGTATTCCTTACGATGATTTTACGGTATACGGATACCTAGTTGAACGTGGTCGCGGTGTCCCAGTAGATTATTTAAGTATAGTGGACAAGCTTAACGATCAAAAAGTTATGATTTTGTAAAGCGTGAAGGGTGATATATTGTGGACCATAAAGAGTTAGAAAATGTTATAAGCGATTATCAGTGGTTAAAAAGAGAGGTTGCAAGGTTAGAAGAATTACTATGGGGAATTGGTGGTGTTTCTGGAGGGTCTAAAAGTATAGGGGTTGCTCAGTATGGAATTGAAGCGGCTATGCCAAAAGGTTCCAAGGGAATTAGTAAAGCTGAGTTAGATAAGCTAGACCGCAGAGAAAAAAAGATTTTAACGAGGATTGAAAAATACAAAAATATGATTGAATTTGTAGAGTTAGGCGAAGAAAGTCTTGAAGATCCAATTCAACAAACTGTGTATAGTTGTATGATGGCAGGCATGAGTTATAGGGCTATTGGTAAGCATGTTGGAGTTTCTAGAGAAAAAGTCAGGCAACTCCGAGATGAGGTTATAAACCAATTATGCCAAAATTGTCACTTCTGCCATAGTTGGCAATACTTGAAATACAAAAAACAAACCGTGTAAGATGGAAGGGAGGTCGGAGAGGTTTTAACCACCTCCGGTGCTCTTTATTATTAAAATTACAGTATAAAGAGTTTATAACTTAGATTTGCTATCTTCATACTGAAACAATAAACCATCTAATTCCTGACTGGATTTAAGCGTTTCCTTCGCCGATAAGCCATATTTTAAAGATAATCTATACATTTCTTGACGTTTTGTCTCTATTTTTGAAATTAATTCTACAAGACTAGACATATGTACTCACTCCTAAAAAAAAACATGTAGGACTATTATCTTATAAATTCAAAGCATAGAACACTGATAAATATGTCGGAATTGTGAACAAATGGTAGGGTTATCGGACTGTTAATGAAAAGATATTTTGTCGATAATTGACGAAGGAATACATTTGGAAAATACCTCCTTTTATATTAACTTAACATTAGGAGGTAATTATGGGGAAAAAATTAACTGAAGATGCAAGAATAGCACTTAAAAATCAATACGGTATTCATTCTGCAAACAACAAAAAAGCATGTTTATCCTGTTATAATTATAATCCTGGTTCAATTTGTTCAAAGTATCATATTAAGGTGAAAAAAAATGAAACGTGTAAATCTTTCACATCTAAAAGAGTAAAAATATACAGAGGTGGCGGGGTCTCGCCAAGATAACTAATAAGTACTTGCACCTGTCTAGGTGCTTTTTTATTTTGGAATCGGAGGTAGGTGCAATATAAATGGATTGGAAGAAGATTAGAGCTGAATATGAGTCAACTGACACTACATTAAAGGCACTTGCTGAAAAAAATGATATAAATTAGGAACTTTAAAAAGTAGAAAAAGTCGTGAAAATTGGTCAAAAGATGTATCCAAAAAAAGTGCAACCAAAACCCAAAAGGATGCAACCAACCGAATAAGGGATGCAACCCAAAATAGTAAGAAAAAAGTGATATTGAAGAGTCTTTGCAAAGTGATGACCTCACTGATAAGCAAAGGCTTTTTTGTATGCATTATCTTAAGTATTTTAATGCTACTAAAGCTTATCAAAAGGCATATCAATGTGCATATTCAACAGCAATGGTCAACAGTAGTCGATTACTAGGAAATACTAAGATTAAGACGGAGATTGACCGATTAAAATCGGAACAAGCTAACGGTATTTTGTTAGATGCTCAATTCGTTCTTCAAAAATACATTGACATAGCCTTTGCTGATATAACCGACTTTGCAACTTTCGGAAAAAAGGAAGTTCAAGCAATGGGTGCATTTGGACCTATTGAAGATGATGAAGGCAATCCAGTGATGATCGAAACGAATTATGTTGACTTCAAAGAGTCTTCAGAGATTGACGGGACAATCGTTACGGAAGTGAAAAAAGGAAAAGAAGGTGTATCCATTAAGCTTGCTGATAAAATGAAAGCACTAGAAAAGCTATGGGATTATTTTGATATGATGCCTGAGAATATTCAAGATCAGTTAAAGGTTGAAAAATTAAAGGCTGAAACAGAATTGGTCAAAGCTAGAGCAGAAGCAATGAAAGGGAAGAAAAAAGACACATCACTTCTTGAAGCCCTTATTTCTGCTAAAAAAGGTGGTCAATCATGAGTATTGTTTTTTCACTTAAGCAGCTACAAATTATTCAAGCTCCATATGATCACACATTAGAAGTAAATGAAGGCACTCCCCGGTCATCCAAAACGACTGCGGGTGTTTTTCGTTATGCTGATTATTTAACTTTAACTAGAGATCAAAATCACCTAGTCGTTGCTTACAACCAAGAACAAGCTTACCGACTGTTTATGGAATGTGATGGTTTTGGCTTAATTCACATTTTTGGAGATTTAGCAGAAATTAAGCACGATGAACACGGAGATCACCTGCTATTGGACACACCTAATGGCCAGAAAAAGGTCTATTACAAAGGTGGAGGTAAGGCAGATAGTAAGAAAGCAATCACCGGTATGTCGCTTGGATCAGTCGCCTTTTGTGAGATTGATTTACTTCATATGGATATGATTCAAGAATGTTTTCGTCGTACCTTTGCAGCAAAAGACAGATATCATCTCGCGGATTTAAATCCACCAGCTCCTAATCATCCGGTCATAAAAGAAGTGTTTGAAGTACAAAAGACACGTTGGGTACATTGGACCATCGACGATAATCCAATTATCACTGAGGAACGAAACAAGAAATCTTCGAAACCTTAAGTAAAAATCCTTATTTACTACAACGTGACTGGTATGGGAATCGTGTTATCCCTTCAGGGGTTATCTATAGCATGTTTGACCTTAAGAAAAATGTAAAACAAAAAATTGTTGGTCAAAAAATTGAAATGTTTTTTAGTGGTGATGGTGGTCAAAGTGATGCGACGAGTGTGAGCTGTAATATTGTAACAAAGCATAAAGGAACAATGCGAGCTTACGATTATAAATTGAACCGAGTAGCTCACTATTATCATAGTGGGTCTGAATCGGGTGACGTGAAAGCCATGAGCACTTACGCTAAAGAAATTAAAAAATTCATTTTGTGGTGTCAAGAGAAGTTTGTTATGCATCGTTCTGAAGTGTTCATCGACCCAGCGTGTAAATCTCTTAGAGAAGAATTACATTTGTTAGGTGTTTCTACTCGACCGGCTAACAATAATTCGAAAGACATCAAAGGGTCGTCAAAAGGAATTGAAGTAGGGATCGAACGTCTACAAAGCGCTATGACGAATGAACAGTTTATTCTCATTGAAACTAATGAATATGATCATTACAACTTCATTAAAGAGGTTGGAATGTATTGTCGTGATGCAAATGGAAATCCGATTGATGATAATAACCACGCAATGGATGAGACACGTTATGCCAATAATTATTTCTATAGACGCTATGTTTTATAGCTGGGGGTTCTTATGTTTAAAAATATATTATGTTTGGTTGGGTTTCATAATTTCAAAAATTATAAGTTTGTTTGGCATCCCCACAGAGCAGAGGGCACATGTACCCGATGTGGTAAAAAGGATGTCTATCTATAAGGCGGTGATTAAATGTTTAACAACCTCATCTCGAGAATAAAGGGGGTGTTGTACCGTATGGGGTTAATAAAAGGCATTAAGAAAATTACTGATCGTAAAGAAGTCATAACAACTGATGAATTTTATCAGCATCTTAGCAAATGGCTTGCGATTTACAAAGGATATTACAAAGACTGGCATGATTTAAAGTACACCACAATTAATGGTGAAAAAAAACGTCGCATGAGATCGATGCGTATGTCAAAAGTCGTTTCTCAAGAAATGGCTAATCTTGTATTTAATGAAAAATGCTCCATTAGCATCGGTAGCGAAGATAATAAAACTGAAGAGTTTCAAAGTAATGTGTTAAATATACTGTCCAACAACGCCTTTAACCAAAACTTCCAGGATTACTTAGAGTATATGTTTGCAATGGGTGGCATGGTCATTAAAGCTTATGTTCTGGATGATAAGGTCAAACTTTCTTACGTTACAGCTGATTGTTTTATCCCAATTGCTGATGATGGGAAAGAAATTACTGAGGGTATTTTTGTTAATGAAAGTCGTAAAGGTGATAAATATTACACTAATTTGGAATGGCATATCTGGGAGCAAGGCGCATATATCGTTCGAAATGAATTATATGAGTCTCATCAAAAAGGGGACATGGGTATCAAGGTCCCTCTAACCACTTTATATCAGGATATGGAAGAAGAAGTGATAATCACCGGGTTAAAGAGATCTTTATTTGTCTACTTTAAACCGAATATAGCTAACAACATAGATTTGAACAGTAAATTAGGTGTCTCTATTTACGCTGAAGCACTAGACACACTATATTCTTTAGATGTAGCCTTTGATAGTTTCAATCGTGAATTTCGTTTAGGTAAAAAGAGGATTACTGTACCAGCTTCAGCAGTGAAAACAGTAGTGGATCCTCAATCCGGAGCTCTGCATCGATACTTTGATGCGGACGATGAAGTATATGAAGCTTTTAACTTCGAACAAGAAAACAACGATATCAAAGAGCATTCAACCACATTACGAGTTGAGGAACATATCTCGTCAATTAATGCGTTACTAAATATATTAGCCATGCAAACGGGATTTAGTGCTGGAGCTTTTACATTTGACTCAGAAGGATTGAAAACAGCCACTGAGGTAGTTAGTCAAAACAGTAAAACGTATCGTTCTAGAAGTGGTCACATCACGATTATAGAAGAAGGGTTAAAAGACCTAATTGAAGTTATCGGTGATTTAGCAGAACTTTATAGTTTGTTCAATACTCCAGATAAGTTTGATACAAAGGTCAATTTTGATGATTCCATAGCAGAAGATCGAGATACGAATGCGAAATATTGGATAACCCTTGTACAAAACCAAGTGGCGTCAAAACTTATGGCCATTCAAAAAGTTCATAAGGTCACCGAAGAGGATGCCAAAGAAATCCTTAAACAAATTCAATCTGAAAATCAAACTGTTGGAGCAATGGAAATTGATATGTTTGGTGGTGAATAATCATGGGTTTACCACCAGATAAGTTACAACGACTTTCATCTCCAGTTGCAGCTATTTATTCCGAAGTAGAAGAACAATTGCTCATCAATATCGCTAAAAAACTAGCAAAAGATCAAGATGTTTTTGAAAGTAATATCAGTGAATGGCAATTTTTAAAGCTAAGTGAACTAAACGCTTTGAACCGAGAAAACATTCGTACAATTGCTAAAAATGCAGGTAGAGCAGAGAGCGAATTAATTAGTTTACTCTCAAAAGCAGGGTTTGAAGGATTAGAGGAACAAGAAAAAATCCTTAGAAAAGGCCTTGAACTAGGAGAGTTGACAATTAGACCAGGTACTCCTCAAAAATCTACTGCGTTATTAGGTATTTTACAAACCTATACCGATCAGGCCAAAGATAAGTTTAATTTAATTAATTCAACAATTCTATCGCAATCAGATCAAGTGGCAAGAGACATTATTAATCGCACCACAGCAAACGTCTTAGCTGGTGTTAGTACACCTCAGGTTGCATTAAGAAGGACATTATCTGAATGGAGCGAGAAAGGTATCCCAGCACTCGTTGATGCTAAAGGGAGACAATGGAGCTCAGAGGCATATGTAAGTATGATTACTCGAACTATGACCAATCAAGTGACAAACGAAATGCAGAATAAACGGATCCAAGAATACGGAGTAGACTTAATTGAAATATCCAGTCACGTAGGAGCTAGACCGAGATGCGCGCTTTATCAGGGGCGTATTTATTCGTTAAGTGGCTGGCATCCGAAATATCCAGCGTTTTCGACCACAAGCTACGGAGAGCCAGCTGGTTTATTCGGGATCAATTGCGGACATCAACAATACCCGTTCTGGGAAGGGATGAGTAGACCGACATTTGAGCCTTATGATGAAAAAGAAAATGCTCGTGTTTATGAGTTAAGCCAAAAACAACGTCAATATGAGCGAGACATCCGAACTGCAAAACGAAGAGTGAGTGTACTTAGTGCAGCAGGTGATGAGGTAGGTGCTCAACGTGCAAAAAATCTTGTTAGTGATCGTCAAGCACGTATGCGTCTGTTTATCAATGATACCGATCGCACGAGAAAATATGATCGAGAACTAATTGGATAGGAGGTGAAAAAGTTGAAATATCGAAAAAAACCAGTCGTCATTGAAGCGTTACAGTGGTTAGGTCACAATTGGAATGAGATGTGTGATTTTATTCCGGTACCTGACGCAGCTGTAGGTCACTTAGAAGGTGAAGAAATGCTAATTAAAATTAAAACTTTAGAAGGCGAAATGACTGCAAATATGAATGATTACATCATTAAAGGTGTGAATGGAGAGTTTTACCCTTGTAAACCAGACATATTTGAAAAAACTTATGAAAAAGTTGATTAATTAACACCTAGCATACAATGTTGGGTGTTTTTCCTATGTCCAAAAAATGAGAGGAGCAATTTTAAAAATGAAACCATTAAAAAAGAAGTTTGTTAATCCGTTAATTCCGATAAATTTACAATTTTTCTCTGAGGGAGATGGTGGTGAGGGTGCTACACCACCACAAGACCCACCGGCTATACAAACACCGCCTGCCGATCCACCAAGTCAAGACCCACCATTAGGAGAAGGAGGTGAAAAAAATGATCAGTTAAACGAAGAGGAAATCAGAAAATTACACGAAGCAAAACTACTCAAAGATTTAGGAGTAGATAACTTCGATAACTTAAAAAAATCTTTAAGTGATTACAAAGAGTATCAAGACTCACTAAAAACCGAGAAACAAAAACAAAACGAACGCATGCAAGAGTTAGAACAAACGCTTCAAAGCAAAGACAGTGAAGTATTTACTCTTAATGCAAAGGTGGCAGCAATGTCTAACGGTGTACAAGCCGATGCTTTAGAAGATGTCATTACATTAGCTAAAGGTTTAGTGTCTGACGAGGTAGATATTCAAGTGGCAATCGGTAGAGTGGTGGAAAAGTATCCTCAATTTAAAGAGACAAAACAAGACAAGCCGAAACCAAACTTTGTGGCCAATCCACAACATCAACGAACTGAACAAACAGATTTGGATAAGTGGAAAGATGCTTTTAAGTAAGTTGCACTCATTTTTAAATAAAAAATTATCTTTAGGAGGAATTTATAATGCCAGTAAACTATGCTGAATTATATTTACAAGCTTTACAACAAAAATTTTCACAAGGATTAATGTTTAACGCTTTATATCAAACACCAAACAACGCTGTAATTCGTTGGGTGAATGCAAAGACAATCCAAATCCCTAATATCACGACTGGTGGTTTTGTTGATGTCGATCGTGATGTTGTTGGCGGCTATACTCGTCGTTTTGATAACCAATGGATTCCGAAGACGTTAGAACACGACCGTGAATTCTCGACATTGGTTGATCCAATGGACGTTGATGAAACAAACATGGCTACAACAATTGCAAACATCACTCGTGTCTTTAACGATGAGCATAAGCTCCCTGAAATGGATAAGTACATGGCTTCAAAATTGTATGCTGAGTATGCTTCATTTGGTGAAACTGCAAACACTGAAGCTATTACCGTTGAAACAGCATTAAGTATTTTCGATGATATGATGGAAGAAATGGACGAAGCTGAGGTTCCTCAAGAGGGGCGTATTCTCTATGTAACTCCTGCCGTTAAGAAAGTACTTAAAAATGCTGAAAAAATTCAGCGGACTTTAGAAGTGAAAGGCGATGCTAGCAACGTCAACCGTAACATTCGATCACTTGATGAAGTTACAATCATTTCTGTACCTTCAAGCCGAATGAAAACATTATATGATTTCACTGACGGAGCAGTAGCTGACGAAGCATCAGCTCAAATCAATATGATTTTAATTCATCCATTAACAGTAATTGCACCTCAGAAGTATGAGTTTGTATCTCTTGATGAGCCTAGTGCAAAAACGGGTGGTAAAAACCTTTACTACGAGCGTAAATACTGGGATGTTTTCTTAATTGAACAAAAGGTTAAGGGTGTAAAATTTAACGTAACACCTGCAGTATAGTAAATAATTTAGAAGGGGGAGCTCTAGCTTCCTCTTTTCTATCTATAAAAAATCATTAATTTGAGGAGTGAACACCATGCCAAAAATTAAAAAAGGCAATAGAATTTTAAATGTAGCAGACGGTCGTTTAAAGTCATATTTAAAGCAAGGTTATGACCAAATTAACGAAGAGTCTGGAGAAGTGATCCAACATGCTACTGGCGGCAAAGCAGTATCAATTGGAGAATATAACAAGGCTTTAGCGGAAATTAAAAAACTTAAACAAGCAGCAGATAACGATAAAATGCAACGCGAAGTAGAGGAACTAAAAGCAGAGATTAAAAAGATTAAATCAGAAAACACAAAGCTTAAAAAGGAATTAGAAGCTAAGTAAGGAGGCTAAACAATGCCTACCTATATCGATAACGAATATTATCGTAGTGAATACATGGGTGTGGAAATTGATGATAATAACCAATTACTACGTTATATCAAACGAGCTTCAGATATCATTGATCAAGTAACGAATTATAAGATCAAAGATTTCAATGAACTTCATCCGTTTATTCAAGAGCAAGTGAAAAAAGCGACTGCAGCACAAGTTGAATTTTTTGAATTAGAAGGCGGACCAGAGATGGCGACTATCGGAAACACTCTTAATAATGTTTCTCTAGGAAAGTTTTCTTACGGGAAAGGTACCGTACCTTCGAACAATCAAAATTCAAATATTATATCAACTACAGTAATTAATTATTTAAAACCGACAGGATTACTGTATTCAGGTGTAGCAACAGTAGGTGCTTATCATGTCTAGATTAAAACCAATTCCCAAAAAACTGCTTATACACACTGTGAAATATGAAGAGTACCTGGGATCAAGTCGAAATGGAGATATCTATGCTGATGAAATCACGGTAAATCATGTGTTAATACATCCGTCATTTCAAGTAAAACGTACTATAATGGGTGACGATCGACAAATAAAAGCAGTAATTTTTATTGATCATAAACATTCAAAACCATTTGCTGAAATGAAACCTAAATCGAAAGTGCATTTCAAAGGGAAAGATTGGATCGTGAATGCATGCGCTCCTATCTACGCATTTTCAACTACGCCTCATCATTACGAAGTGGAGCTGATCTAAATGCAGGTAGATGTCAAAGAAGATATTGATTGGGGTTTAATTCGAAAAAGGTTAAATGAAGCTTTTGAAGTTACACAAAAGGCGCTTGATAACCAAATTTTAAAGGACAGTAATTTTCATGCGCCACAAGACAAAGCTAATTTAATTGAAAGTGGTGTCCGTAATACCGATCCAGGTAGTGGCAAAATTATTTGGGATACCGAATATGCTAAAAGGCTTTATTATAATCCTCAATACAATTTTTCTAAAGATAAAAATCCTAATGCTAGCGGACTATGGTTTGAACGAGCAAAATCGCTTCAATTTAGACATTGGCTGACCTTAGCTCAGCATACATTCGGGAATAATTTTAATTCATAGGTGGTGATAACATTGGACTTCTTAGATAGGTTGATAGATTGGATTGAGGGAAATGTAGAATTATTTACATTGATTGAAAAATCTCGCATGAGAAATAAAGGTCCAGCTATCGCGATAAGGCAAACACCAACACCACCAAGCACTCGTTATATGGATGGTTCGAAGCTTGATAACTTTGGATTTCAAGTACTTGTTAGGCATAATGATGTTCAAAAAGCGACTGATACTATTTACGCAATTACAAAAGCGGTAGATGGGTTAAATGGCGATGATATAAAAAGCGAAAATAATTCTTTCGAATTGGTGCAAATTGAAGTTTACACCAATCCAAATCACGTAGAAACCAATGACCGTAACGAAGAAATATATACTGCGCTATTTGTAGCGCAACTGTATACAAATTGAAGGAGGTTTGCTAAATGGAACCACAAAAAGAAGGCTTATTGCTTCAGTCTAAACATAAATTTTTTCTAAATGTTGCTCCTGCAACTGAAACGGCTGATTACAAAAGATTAGCAAGAGGTTTTTCTGGGTTTGAACCATCTAGAAATGAAGAGAGCGATCAAACGGCATATTTAGATGGAGAAGGTGATTTGACAACGACAGTTACTGGCGGTCAAACAACATTATCCTTTTCTGGCCATCGTTTTTACGGTGATCCAGTTCAAGATTTCATTTTTTCTAAGCAAAATGAAAACGGATTAGAAAGAGAGACTACTTTTCGCTGGGAGCTCCCTACTGGCGAGACTTTTGAAGGGCCGGTTACCATGGCAGAAATCACTGGACCAAGTGGCGATGCCAATAACAAAGGTTCAATTACTGTGGCAATTCACTTTAATGGTAAGCCTGAATATTCGCCAACTCCGGTACCAGCACCATAAGCAGTAGGCTAACGCTTACTGCTTTTTATTTGTATTGAAAGGGGAATTGATAATGGCAAGACATGTTTTTACTTTTGAAAAACCATATGAAGAGTTTGAAGTTAACGGAAAAGTATATCAAGTTCATTATGATGATGACAGCATGGAGAGCTATCGTAAACAAGCATTAGTTTACAAAAATGGAGTAGAACAGTTCATTACAGTAGATCTTGATCAAATTTCCGCAGAGGAACAAGAGGAATTAAAAGAAAATGCAGAAAAACTGACAACTGATTTAATTGAAATGTTCTTTGGTAAAGGGACGTTTAACGAAATTTATGAAGTGTCTGGAAGATCTTATATTAACGTATCGAATTTACTTCGGTTTATGTTTGATTGGGTTAACACGAAGATTGGAAATCTTGAACAAATTAAAAAAGACTATTACACAGCGATTAAGAAGTGATAACGGTGTTTAAATTAACAGATCATTTCAATGGTGATGTTTTAACATATAACGGCATTGAATTAAAATTAAATCTTTATTTTGATGTTGTGTTAAGGTCATATGAACTGATGAAAGATGATTTTTTCAATGAATATGACAAAGCCGATATTTACTTAAGGATGTTCGTATTAAATTACGAAGATATTAAAGGCATAAATATATTTGAAAAAAACAAATTAATTACAATCATTTTCGATCAGTTTATAAATCCTAAAGAAACAAACAAAGAAATAAAGTCCGACGAAAAACTATATGATTTTCAAATTGATGCAGAGTTAATTTATGCATCTTTTTTTATGGATTATGGTATGGATCTAATTGATCAGCAGGGTCAATTGCATTGGTATAAATTTTTAGCTTTATTTAATGGATTAACAGATAAAACCCCATTTAAACAAGTGTTATCAATACGTACAACGGAAATTCCGGCTCCAACTAAGCATAACCAAAAAGAACGAGATCGTATAATCAAACTTAAACAACTTTATCGAATCGCAAAAGATGAAACTGTCGAAGGGTTAGATGCGAAGTTAGATAGTTTTGCAGCTACTTTAAGGCCTTTTGGAGGCGATGTAAATGTCTGATGGCAGAATAATCATTGATACGATACTAAAAAAAGAAAAAACCGATAAGGACATTAAAGATTTTCAGAAATCCATCGGAAATATTAGCTCTAAAGCGAAAACAGTTGGTAAAGAAATGACCAAATATTTAACTTTACCTTTACTAGCTATAGGTGCCGCAGGATTTGCGGCCGCTAATGATCTGGATAAAGCATATAAAAATATCCGTGCTGGTACTGGAGCTACTGGTGACGCATTAGAGGAATTAAAAGCTGATTTTAAAGAAGTATTTAAGAATGTTCCTGATGATGCTGATAAAGTAAGTAATGCATTAGCAGACATTAATACAAGGCTCGGATTGACCGGCAAACCATTACAAGATATGACCGAACAAATGTTAACTTTGAGTAGAGTAGCAAAAGAAGACGTTGGCGGGATCATTGCTTCAACGACTCGAATGTTTGGCGATTGGGATGTAGCTATTGAAGATACAAGTGGCTCATTAGATATGCTTTGGAAAGTTTCTCAAAACACTGGGATAGGAGTAAATAAGTTAGCAGACAACTTAGTATCCTACGGTGCTCCTTTACGTGCTTTTGGATATAGCATGGAAGAGTCAGCAATCATGATGGGGAAATGGGAAAAAGAAGGGGTTAACCTTGAACTGATCATGGGTTCTTTAAAACAAGGACTAGGGCATTTTGCGAGAGAGGGTATTGATGCAAAAGAAGGATTAGAAGACATTATTGAAGCGATGAGAAATGCCAAAACAGATACTGAAGCTGTGAGTTTAGCAATGGAAGTGTTTGGTGCTCGAGCTGGCCCAGATATGGCTATGGCAGTACGCGAAGGACGTTTTGAGATTGATGAATTAATTGATGCTGTATCTGCAAGTGGAGAAACGATTGAAGCCGCGGGACAAGATACACTAACATTTGGGGAAAGAATGGCTAATTTGAAAAATCAAGCGACCATAGGGTTGGAGCCTTTAGGTCGTATTTTTTTAGACTTAGCAGAAAAATACTTACCACCTGCCATCGATGCGATTACGAGATTAGCTGAGTGGTTTGATAATCTTTCGCCCGAAGGTCAAAAGGTTGTTGTCATCATTGGTGCTATCGTTGCAGCAGTAGGACCAATGTTATCGTTATTCGCTAAAGTTGTAAGTATTTTTACTACATTAGCACCAATTGCGAAGATAGTAGGTGTGGCGATTGGTGGTATTTCTATGCCGGTATTAGGTGTTATCGCTGGGATCACTTTATTAATTGCCGCGGGAGTTGCGTTATGGCGTAACTGGGATACGGTAAAAAGTAAATCTGTTCAATTATGGAACGGCATAAAAAATGCAGTTAGAGGACCAGCTAATGGGTTAATTGGATTTGCAAATGGGATTATCAGTGCTTATGAAAGAATGATTAACGGTGTAGCTGGAGCCATTAATAGAATTCCTTCAATTGACATCCCATCATGGGTGCCAGGGTTAGGCGGGAAATCGTTTGGAATTCCTAACATCCCAGAAATAAAATTACCTAAAATCCCATCTTTAGCGACTGGTGGTGTCGCTGAACATCCAATGCTTGCCATGATTGGAGATGCCGGAGTAGGAAACCCAGAGGTAGTCGCGCCAGAGCGAATGCTGCGCGATATATTTTCTAGTGAATTGTCTCGTCATGGTGGTGGACAAGCCGGATTTGATGTAAATGCACTTATAAATAAAGTATTAGACAAAATTGTTTTGGATAATCGGATTGAAATTGACGGTCATGAAATAATTCAAGCAACTGGAAAACCAATGATGAGATATATTGACGAGCAATCGAATGGTGCAGGACGTAGGAAGGGGCATGTAAGATGACATATGTAGCAATTAATGATTTTAAAATGAATGATTTATTAGATGTCAGACTGAATGTCGATGCCCCTGGACTATCCTCTACTCGTGATCGTATAGTCGTTATACCTGGCAGACATGGAGCAATAGATTTCGGAGCTGACCTTAGTGAAGGATATCATCCTATTCCTTGTGATATTCGAAAAAGAAACATGACGGAAGTGCAAAATGTTGTAAGGGAATTAAATCAACTACTTTTAGATCCATACGGAAACCCTAAAACAGTAAAATTAAGATATGGTTTTGAACCAGATAAATTTTATTTTGTTAGGTATTCTGGCGAATTGCCAATCTCTAGATTAGCAGTAAAAGGATCATTCACTTTGCCGTTTGTGGCGTACGATCCAAACGCTAAATTCGTAGTAAGCACTGAAGAGATTACATGGGATAGCGACGTTCCGTTCATGTCAGATGTAACTCTAGGTTCCGATTATGAGTTCGATATAAATAGTAACCAAACAATCGTAATCCATAACTTCGGTACAATGGTTGTAAAACCGACGGTTGTGATCGAAGGGTCAGCAACCTCTCTCGCTCTTTCCTTAAATGGGGAGAGTTTTTCTTTTGGTTCATTTAGCAATTCGACGATAGAAATCGTATCAGAAAAATTCAACGTTTATAAAGATGGAGATTATCAATTCTCTTTGATGGAAGGGAACATCGATAAATTAATTTTAATGCCAGGAACAAACGACGTCATTGTTTCTGGATCGAATTTAAATATAAAAATTACATTCAAGTTTCATGCGAAATATTTATAGGGTGGTGAAGATGTGAAAAACGTACCAAAATTACTACCTAAGGATACCCTGAAACAAGGATATCCAAAGATTAATATGGTTATTGATGAAGTAAATTATTTTCAAAAACAGATAGATCAAATTGTCGTTGAAGGGGATTCGAGTGTTGAAGCAGCACAAGCAAGGGTCAATGAAAGTGGTCAAACATTCCCAACTTTAAAGTCTAGACTAGATGCCAGTGATACATCGTTGGCACAAACAGCACAACAAACCGAACTAGAACAGAGGACTACGTTTTTAAGACCTAAAAGTGTCGAGTTCAATCATCAGATTATCAAACGACCTTTAGTGAGCTTTATTGACGATGACGGAAGATCGCCTGCTTATACTAGTCTGAAACCGTTATTTGATAGTAAAGGGGTTGTAGGTTCTGTTGCTATTGTCACCAAGTACATGAATGGAACTAGTTCGACATATATGCGAAAAAGCGAAGTACAACAATTAGCGAACGCAGGATGGGAAATTTTATCACATTCAGTTACTCATACACATCTTGATACAATGACAGAAGAGGATATAAAATTCGAAATAGAAGAATCAGCAAGAATATTGAGAGAAGATTTTGATGTTAAGGGATTTGTTTATCCATATGGTTCTATGACCAAGCCAATCATACACAAATATACAAAAGAAAATTACGATCATGCTTATGGTGGTTTTGGCAGGGCTAATGTTCCTGTAAGAAGTACAGCGATAGTACGGATTGTTCTTGGTGATAATAGAGACTTGACATTCGACTATTTTAAAAATCACATAGACCAATCTCAAAAAGATAACGCTTGGTTGGTTATATGCACACATTGTGGAACATGGACGGAAGCAGAGTATCAAATGGCATCGAATGTTATTGATTATATTAAATCCAAAGGAATAGAGATTGTTACACCGTCTGAAGGTTACAAGGTTTTTGGAAATGCTATAGAGAATTATAATGATGAAACAGGTCAATTCTATGTTGTGCCAAAAGTCGGAGGGGTTTACTCTGATAATATAAAAAATTCAATATCAATAGATTACTCGACAGGTTATACGGTGAATACTCCTATCTCTGAGTTTCCTAAAGATAAACTGACTGTCACAACTATATACAATTCGGACTCTGCTGCATTTCCAACTTCGTCTGGCGTACTGGAAACATTTAGAGGGCAAGATGACCAATTTTCCTATCAAATTTGGAGGGATATAAACCAACGTGATTTTTATATAAGAAGGTTTAGTGGTAGTTCGTGGAGTACATTTAACCGTTTTAGAAGAAGAGATTTAGTAACATTAACACACACAGTAACAGCGAGGAATATTAATGCACAAAGCACATCAGATGTTTTGATTACTGTACCGCAATTAGGTCATGGGTATGAGATTAGCGCTTACCCGCATGGTTCACTACAATCAGGTATTGTTTACAATGTAATGTATGCAAATTCCACCACAGTTAGGTTGAGACTTACTAACATCACATCTAATCCGATAGAAATGCCAGATAGGGATTGGACTGTTTTGGTCGGCAATACCCCTGTTTAATAAACAGTAGGAGGATACAGTTCATTAATTGAAAATAAAAAAAGAGGGTAAGTTTTACCCTCAAAGTAGTTTTTCAATATCATTTATTACAGTGGGTGCACTTCGATAAATACGTTTTAAAGTTTTAAGAACAGGCTGGTCTATTTCTTTAAAATAAAAATCCTTTTCAACACTACCTTTAAATACAGTACCTTCTGGTATAGTATTAGGGTTTTGGAAATCTATTGGTTGATCTCCATATGCTATTGGAACGGAATCACCTTCCGTAACTATAGTTAAATTACGAAATTGTGCACCTCCAGGCATGATCAAGTTATCAAAATGAGTATGAGTTTGACATGAATGAACACTCAAATAACGGTGCTTGTTATTATTTACTAATTCTTTTAAGTATTTTAACCATTTAGACCTTAGAGGAAATGGCTGATATTTTGCGAGAATATCAATTATTTCTTCTTTTTCTGCACTTAAATACTTAAAGCGATCGTTAATGTAGTTATCAAATTTGCTCTTTTCCTCTAAACAAGGAAAATATACACGTCCTTCTCTAAATGAATATTTGTCGGGTTCTCTTTCCTTTATTGCGTTGGCACAATATTCTAAGAAAATTTTATAAGCTGTATAATCAAGAGCTGAATTAATATTTTCGAGATACAGTTTAATTTTAACCCTGAGCAAAGGAGAGTCTACTCCTATCCTAATGTCCTGTTCATAAATGTGTTCAATTTCATGAAGTAATTGTTTTGATTGGTCAATTAATATTTTTGAATCTTCTAGTACCATTCTTCTCACCTCCATTCTAAAATGATATAATTATCATAACGGAAAAGAGGTGTAGAATGATGAATAAAATAGAAATAACTCAAATTTTCAATGAATTGTTAGAAGAATATCGTTTAAGCACTGAAACAGTTATCGATAATATGGGTAATTTAGATCATTCTTACCTAGAGGAAGAAATAAAGAACTTTAGAAGAAGATTTGAAGAAGCACTTAATGACTAGCGTCTATAACGCGAGCAACATAAAATTATGTAAGAGTCCTTCGGGGCTCTTTTATTTTGAAAGAAGGTGATAGTTTGTTAATCCTTCACACGATGAACGGTGTAACAAGGATTAATTTAGAAAGAGGATTTTTGATACAAATGTTGAATATAAAATTTATGAGGAATGAGGTGATTAAATGGAAAATTTTTTAGCCACAGTAGTTTTCTTACTGCCTGGGTTTTTAATGTATTTTTGGATTCAATCATTTGGTGTTAATCCAGTCGTAAAACATTCTTCCATAGAGTTGACAGCAATTTCAGCGTTGTTATGGTTACCAGTAACAGTTGCAACACTAACTTTATTAAACCTATCAATTTTGGTTATTAATAATATTCCAGTTTTAGAATTAATATGGACTTTAGAGGATTTACAAAGATTATCAGGCAATCTGATTTTTCTTTTGATTTTTCTATCACTAAGTGTACTTGTGAGTTTTGTTGTAAGTGTTTTTTATACTAAGTATATTTTTAAGTTTCAATTAAAGGTAATAAATAAAGTGAGAAATTGGAGAGGCGTTGCTGATCTCTCAAATACGTCTTCTGTATGGGAAGAAATCTTTTTGAAAAATGATACTATGGTCGTTGAAATTGGGAAAATAGACTCGGAAGATAAAAGTCAAATTGGATGCATTATGAAAGCGTCCAGACCATTTGAACCTGAACGCCATTTAGTTTTAGAAGATGTTGATTTTTTACTGATTTAGTTAAAAGACACGAAATACCTATTAAAAGGTCTTTTATTGATATAAAAACAAATATCTTTGTAAATGTGTTTGATCCAGAAGAAATAAAGCTTGCTCAACTAAAGGATATTGAAAATACTACTTCTTCTTTGGAGTAATAATTCGAGCTGAATTTTTATTAACTGAAGCCTGAGTTCTACGTGCAGTGTCAGATTTTACATTGTTTGAATTTCCTTGATTATTTACTTTTGACATAACGTTCATCCTTTCTTTGCTGGTGTCGTAGTACTCGGCGTTATTCTAGCGCTTTGTTTATTAATAGATCTAGTTTCTCTTGGTAAATCAACTCTAGCTGAAAACTTGTTAACCGATTCAGTTAAAGGTATAGTTTTTCTTTTTCACCCATGTTAATTTCTCCTTTCATGAAAAATAGTGTGGACAAACTATCATTCGACAAAAGGAGTTATTTTCCTTTTTTATAAGCAATATTTTGGAGGACTGTATTAATGACAACAATCAAAGACGTAGAAGCGGTACTTACTGAAATGAACAACAACAAAATAGCTCATTTATGGCTTAAAAACGACATTGTTAAAATGCAATTGGCCATCAGTTACGATGAATGTTTGAAGATGTGAACGGCGATTATATTTCTCTTTATGACCATATCGAGTATCATATCGACAACGCAAAAGAACTTAATATGCCTGTCGAATAATTTTACAAACATTTGTTCTTATTGATTATCACTTGTAGTAAATGTTATGTTAACATTGAAGTAGGTTAGTTGGGGTAGCTCCCCGACTTAAACGCACCTGAGATGCGTACCTACTTCTTTTGTTGTAGGTGTGACTCTCGAAGCGATTAACCTTCTCAGGGGGAATGAAAAATGAATAACAAAACTGCTGGAGAGCTACTCATTTCAGAAATCACTGGTTACATTTCGGAGCTGGTACCAATCTATGTCGATGAAGTAAAAAGTAATCTCTCGAAGATCATCACGAAGTATCACGTATTGTTGCCAGAAACAGATGAAATCCATCCAGATTTAACTGATAATATTAAACTATTCTTAGCGTCAAAGAAGTTGGAGGGCCATAGCCCACGAACTCTAGAAGGCTATCAAATGGAGTTAAAAAAATTTGCTGAATGTGTGAAAAAGCGTACTAGTGAGATTTCTGCAGCTGACATTCGCGTGTTTCTATCGCAATTTGAACACCTGAAAATGAGCACTGTTGGGAAAAAGTTATCAGTGTTAAAAAGTTTCTTTTCTTGGTTAGCAGGTGAGGAAATCATCCAACGTGATCCAACAGCCAAATTGAAGCCGCCAAAGACACCCAAACGTGCGCCTAAAGCATTGAGTGTAGAGGAATTAGAAATGTTAAGAGAAGCGTGTAAGACTCTTAGACAACGAGCGTTTATTGAAGTGATGTATGCTACTGGTTGTCGATTGAGCGAGGTTTCAGCATTAAATATTTCTGACGTTAACTTTCAATCAATGTCGTTTAAGGTTGTCGGCAAAGGCAATAAAGAACGCGAAGTGTTTCTATCATTTAAAGCAAAGCATCATCTTGAGAAATATTTGAAGCTAAGAAACGATGAAGATCCAGCTTTATTCGTGACAGAAAGAAAACCTCATAGACGATTATCAAACCGGGGAATACAGCGTGAAATTCGTGTTATAGCGGACCAATCAGATGTGAAAAAGAGAGTAAGTCCACATGTTATGAGGCACACTTTTGCCACTTTAACGTTAAATAATGGTGCTGATATAGTAGCAGTACAACACTTACTAGGCCATACGAGTCCAGAGACTACAATGACCTATGCGGTGTTATCGGAAGAAAAGAAACGTGAGCAGCACAAAAAATATTTAGTAATGTAATAAATTTAGAGAGTCCCTTTTGGGACTCTTTTTTGGTGGTGATAATTTGATTAAAGTATTTTCGAAAGGATTGGAACCCATAGGCATACTCGAAAACGCCTATAGTGTTTCAGTAGATAAATACGTAAACGAGGTATGGGAAGCATCGTTTACTTTACCTGCTAGTGATTTTAAAAATACATTATGCCAACATTTTAACTTTATAGAAATCACATCAAAACAAACAGGTCGTTATCATGGTTTATACCGTATTATGCCGACAAAAACAAAGAAGAACGAAACAACAAATTCAATAACTTATATGTGTGAACATGTACTATCGACACTTTTAGATGACGTAATTGAAGGATATATGCAATTAACTAATCAGACGACGGAAACGGTACTTCAAGCAATTTTAGATATACAAGAAATAAAACATTGGAAGTTAGGTACCGTTTCATTCACACGATATTTTCATTATAAATTTGAGAACGAAAACGGACTATTAGTACCAATACTAAGCGTTCCAAAACCTTTTAATGAACCCTATGAGTTTACGTTTGATACAAAAAATTATCCGTGGACAATTAACTTAGTTAGGCCATCAAATGAAGTACAATCAGAAATCAGATGGGGAAAAGACATGATCAACTTTGAAGATGTTTCTGATCCCAGTAAGATAGTAAATTTTATTATTCCAAAAGGTGCTGGTGAGGGAGTAAATCAATTAACTATCGAAAGTGTAAATAATGGGATTAGATATCTTAAGGATGATGAGTCAATATCGAAATGGGGGAAACGTCCGTATGTTTGGATTGATCGACGCTTTGAAGATGCAGAGTCACTAAAAGCGAGTGGTCAAAGTTTAATTAATCAATGGAAAGACCCTAAGTTTTCTTTTGAATGTGAAGCGGCTGACCTTTCAGTTTTACCTGGATACGAGGGTCGAAGGAAACTAGGCACAGTTACAAAAGTGATTGTTGGTGATGAAAAACAGTACGAAGGACGTATATTGGTTGAACATATCCCTGACCTATCAAAAGAATACGATGCTAAATATGAGATCAATAATGGCATAGATGATATTGCAACCACTCAAGCCGATCTGGAACGAAAGCAACGAGTGAATGAAGCATATAGTCAGGGTGCAACAAACATTCTTAACTATGACTATCAAGACAATTGTGATCAAAATAATCCCGCAACAATCAAGTTCTTTATTGATAATGATGTTGTTAACATTAACACTTGTGAACTAACCTTTGATACAGAGGAGTTTAGAGCGTATTCTCAAGCTACTGAAGGTGGTGGAGCAACTGTTCAGTCAACAGGTAGTGGTGGCGGGGTAGTGAAATCAACATCAAGTGGTGGTGGAACTACGCAAACTAGTTCTAGTGGTGGTGGAACTAGTACATCCACATCAAGTGGTGGCGGTACTAGTCAAACATCTTCAAGTGGTGGTAATCATAGACATGTAATGTTCCAAACTACCGGGACCGTTGCAAGAGATCCTTCAGAAGCAACTGCGGCAACTGTATACAATGGTACTATTTACTTGGACGGTAATACGCCTACAATGTCACAAATAGAAACATTATATGCATCTGGAGACCACAGTCATACAATTAGTGTTCCTAATCATTCTCACGATTTTAGCATACCTAATCACTCTCACAGTGTAACAATTCCAAACCATACACACGAGATCGACGTACCTAACCATTCCCATAATATTACGTTACCTAACCATACACATAACATTAAGCATGGGATTTTCAAACTAGCTCAAGTTCCTACACAAGTCACAATCCGGGTAGATGGTAATTTAGTTTCGCATACAGCTATTATCGGAAATAGAGTGAATATAGAACCTTATTTACAAAAAGAAAATGGGAAAATAGTAAGGGGTAGGCACCAAATAACAATAACTCCAAATGGCTTAGGGCGAATTAATGCAAATTTAATTTTACGGGTATTTATTCAATCGCATATAGGAGGAAACTTTTAAAATGAGAGAATGGTTAATTAAGAAATTGATAGGTAACAAACCAGTTATTGCTAATGTAACGCTAAGTATCGTAGAAATTAAAGCATCAGAACCAAAAGTTTTGCTTTACAAATCATTGGTGAAAGGGGTGAGACAATGATATTAGAGATTATTACACACAGTGGTTCAAGTCTAGAATTTGAAGTAGACAGTTACGATGCACCAAGTTTGAATGAACAATTGAACAACAATGAAATCAACACAGTTTGCATAGGTAATCGGATTTTTTCAAAAATTGATATTAAATATATTGGACCTAAATAGTAATATTACTCGGAATTTATAACAATTATGGTATATAATGGATGCTGGAGGGAGGGTGTTCATTGTGAAAATTATTTTTATTGTTAGTTCATTAATATTACTCCTTGGTTGTTCGAAATCTGTAAATTACGATTTTTATTTAGATGATGCCATTGATTTTTATGTATTAATGTTACAAAATGGCGAACAGACTGAAGAGCTTGATAAAGTTTATGAAGATTTTCAAAAATATAATAGGTTAGATGATCCACTATTTATAAACGTGCTTAAAATGTATGAAGCATTTAGTAACGACGCTGAAGATGTAGAGATTTATAGATATGAGGTCACAAGATTAATAAATGAGTAAAAGTCCTCAAGTATAATGTGGACTTTTTTATTTTGGGCAAGGGGGTTAATCGGTGGAATACAACGTAGCAAATGAACTAGCACAAAGTCAAGCAGTGTGGGCAATTCTTTGTATCATGCTCGCAGCCTATTTTATCAGAGAAACCAGAAAAGAAAATCAAGTACACCGTGAAGACTCGAGGCAGCGCGAAAGGGAATTAATGAACCACCTAACGCGCTCAAATGATAGCCACGAAAGAACCGTTGAAGCTTTGCAACAAATACAAGGGGCGTTAACGTCATTAGAAAATCGAATGGATAAAGTTGAAAAGAAAATTAATTACGAAAGGTCGTAGCTAAGTGCTACGGCTTTTTATGTATAAGAAAGGTGGAGTAAACATGAGAATTAGTAAAGTAGTATGGACTAGGATTGTAATATTCTTATTAGCTTGGCTGAATGCATTGTTATCAAACTGGGGTTATGAGTTTCCTTATATTGGTGAGGAGTTTATAGCTATTGCAATTGCAGCTGTTGTATCTGTTTGGACAGCTTGGAAAGACAACGATATCACAAAAAATGCAATTGAAAGAAAAGAACTAATCGAAAAAATAGAATTAAAGGGAGATGAGAAATAATGACCTATTCATTTCAAAAATTACCCCAATTGATAGATCAAAGAGGTTTATTACCATCTAGAGGTAGCTACACAAGACGAAATACTAGTTTAAAAAATTGTGTGAGGGCATGGCATCACAGTTTAACCAGAAAACACTTACCAGGTTCAAATGCGCTTGGGTTTGCAAACTATCACGTTAACACACTAGGTTGGCCAGGTCCTGCTTATGCATTAATCATCGAACCTCAAAATATTGTGAATACACCACAAGGTAAGCGCGCTCGTATTGTATACGCTAATGATATTTCTTTACGAACCTACCATGTAGGAAATTCTAATGATTTTGCCATTGGTATATGTGTAGCTGGAGATTACCGAACTGATGAATTGGACGAGGCAACAAAAGTGACAATTGCCGAATTACAAGCAGCACTTGTTAAGGATGGAATTGGTAATGAGGATAAATCGCACCATGAGTTTTCCGGTTATAGTTGGAAACAATGTTGTGTTTTTGATTACAACAAAACATTTACGTTTTTGGCTCATACACCAGTTACAGATATTCCGGATGTTTATACAGTCCAACAAGGCGATACATTATGGGGCATTGCTAACGGTGATGAGCGATTTACTGTTGAGGATCTGATAAAGTGGAACGACATCAAGGATCCTAGTAGATTACAAGTCGGGCAAAAACTACATTTTAAAGTGCCAGCCGAAACAGCATCTAAGAAAGCATCTCCAAAAGTCCTATGGGTGGGTACAGTGAAAGTTGCCGCCATAAATGTACGCAAAGGTCCATCTGTTGCTCATCCAGCAGCATCACAGCTTAAAAAGGGAGACGAAGTAACTGTGTATAAAGAGCACCAAAATGGATGGCTAGATATAGGCAACGGTCAATTTGTATCCAATGTCAAAGGTGCATACGTAGATAAAAAGCAAAGTAAACATCCATTAGCGGGGCGTAGAGTCGAAGCCATTGCAGTAGCGGTTAACTTTTATGATACTCCTCGATGGGATCGACCAAGCGGACAGTTTACTCGCGGACAGGGGTGGATTGTAATTGAGCAGGTAACAACAAATGGCTCTCCTCAATACAAAGTAAAAAATAGCCGTGGTAACATTTACTACATTACATCGCGGAAAGATTTGGTTAGATTATTATAGTAAATAAAATCCCTCACGTTTTATTAACGTGAGGGATTTCTAAATCAATTAAAACAAGCCAAAAAACTTACTTTTCCTCTTTTTTCGTCTTCAAGTCGTTGTTCTTCTTCAATACGTTTTAGTTCCTCTTGCTTTTCGCGTATACGAGCGCTTTCTTCATCCCTACGTTTATTTTCTTCTAATTCTTTTTTAAAACGCAACTCCTCTTTACGCTTTTTTTCTTCAACTTTCTTCTTTAGAATAGGATTTATTTTTGTTGGCAATTCGATACCTAAATCACGTAAGATGTGAGGTTCTTCTTTCATCATTTTTATAAGTGAAGGTCTTTGAAACCCAAAACATGGATATTCCAACAATAATATGATAACCCATCCACTGCAGCTTTTAAAATGGTCTGCCAACGCTGGTCATCCTTGATGTTTAAGATCTCATTTCCACGCTGAGTTTGGAACAAAATACCTACCCACGGTATTTTTATGTCGTTCTGTAGACAATAGTCTAAATATCGTCTGTAGTTTGAAAATTTTTGAATAAGTTTTTCTGTCCTCTCCGTACCGGTATCGATCTCAACAGCTAATATTAGTCCTTTTATAGTTTTCAACTCCGCATCTGGTTTAACTTTCGCCTTTTTTTTATACCCGTAACTGCGATCTAACAAGTCGTATTGTTTGACACAATAAAGGTTGTTTCGAAAACGACCAAAGTGCGAATAATCAACAATCGTATCAATCAGCATATGATGATGTTCAATATATCGAGTCGGTGGTTTCAATATTTCATATTCAAAGGATCTGAGTGGCCCTTCTAGAAACCCTACAACGTCATCGTTGCCTTCATGCTCTATAATGCAATTTTTATGAATATATTCAATGCCTTTTCTAGTTAAGAAATTGAGCTCTTCTTTGCTGTGCGGATGACAAGAAACCGATGAAATTAATTTCAATTCTTTTAATACAGAAACATTGCGTGAGATGTTTGCTAGTTGTCCTCGCACGTTAGATTGAAGATGTGGGTTGAAATATCTACGCAATTGTTCATTGGTAATCCCACGCAATAAATAAAGTACTAATAAAATTTCGTGCATTTTTTTTCTGATTAATGTTCCGTTCCAAGTATTCATAACAAAACCCCCTAAGATTAGTGTACATAATTGCTATACAACTGCTATGTATAGCGGAAAAACTAGTAAAAACCTTAAACAACAAATTATGATAGGGACAAACTTTCGTGTGACAATATAGCTGGGAGTCACGGTGAAGAAAACATAAAAAAGCAACCTACTAGTAAAATACTGTAGCTTGCTAATCTCCTATTTTGAGTGTCTATAAAAACAGACACTTGTCTCATAAATTGTTGTATTGAACAGACCTCACCTAGGTAACTTAGTATTAAAATCACTTTCGAACCAACGGTCCGGCATTTGGTTAAAAATCATCAATCAGCTCACGCTGTTTTAGTAAAATATCTATCAATCTGTAAACTCCATCTTGATAATTTCATAATAGCAAAATGCCTCTTATTGGGCAAGACGGTTTTTTTATCTTTTATCTTTTTATCCAAACCGAATATTTTCAACATGCGACTTCCAGATACTTCTCATATAACCTTTTAACTCTTCATCAGCCTCATCTGTTTTTAAAAACTTCAAATCAAAATGCCTTAATCTCCCGTTATTAAAATCCATAACTATCATGATCTTTTCTCCACGAATGTATCGATAGTACATAAAATAATAGTTGCCCATGAAATCGTCTCGAAATTATTTGTTTTACATAGAAGGATTTTATCAAAAAATGTAGAAAATTAACAATTATCCTCAACCACTTTAATCCTCGAAGGGAGCTCCAATTATGAATGACCTCGAAAAAATGAAAGAAGCCTATGGTATGTTCTTTGTTATTGAAAGTAAATTGAGGCAAATCATCTTGACTAACTTGATTAACAACTATGGTTATACTCATCTTGTTAAGCGCTATTTAGCGGAAAATCAGCTCTATAGGAACTTGATCGAATACTTCCAAGCTTTGCCCCATGTGCTACCCCACTTCGATGCCAAACAGTTAAGTCTCCTATCAAAATTAACTCCAATTAGAAACAAAATAGCCCACTCACATATGCTCACTGATAATGAATTTAATCATTTAACCAAATGCTATCGACTAGTAAAAAGGCAGCCGATAACTAAGAGGAAAAATTAAAAATAACTGCCCTTTAGATTGTCATATTGGACAACCATACTCTCATATTCATTATCATCAAGGTTAAAACCTGCATCAAACCAATAGGGTAAATTTCACGATAAGGTTTGATGTAGGTTTAACATAAAAGGAGAGTGGATGTTAATGGATATTGTAGGAGGAGATTTTGGTAGAAGAAATGTAAAAATTTTCACGGGGCAAAAAATGTTTCATTTTGCTTCATTTGTTGGTGAAGCGAGGGAAAGGAATTTAAAAAATCGCCATTCGAATAACGATCTGGAAGTCGAGTTTGAGGGGGAAAAATATTATGTAGGAGATTTAGCTGAGAGAGAAAGTGAATTCTATAGGTCAATGATGACTGAACAGAAGGACCATGAAGATACTAGGATCTTAGCTTTAACAGCACTACACCAAGCTAACGTTAAAGAGATTAGACTTATCACAGGCCTACCAATAGTAAATCACAATGAAGAAAATAAAAGAGACTTAAGCAGTTACTCCAGGGAAGATGGGAAATTACAGTAAATGGGGAACGCAAGGAAGTTGTTATTAGATCGGTAGATGTTGCAGCTGAAGGTGGGGCCGCTTTTTGGTCAAAACCAATAGATGGAGTTGTCAGGGTTATTGATGGTGGTAGTAAAACAATTAATTACGTAACGCTAAAAGATCGTCGATATGTGGATCGCGAAAGTGGAACATTACCTTTCGGTTTTGAAACGAATAAATCAATAAACGATAAGCAACTTGTCGCAAGGATAGCAGGGGAGTTAGGCAAAAAATGGGGCTCAGATGATATGATTTGGACTGCTGGTGGGAAAGCTTCAGTAATTGCTGACTATTTACAGCCATATTTCAAGTGTGTCGCGCCTATGCCAAATGCGCTTTATGCTAATGCTATGGGGTTTCATGCTATAGGGAGGATTATTCATGGTGTTTAAACGTAAGGCCATTAGCTTTAATTTAGATTGTCCTAATCAAAAAGAACTATATGAACATTGTGCAAATCATCCAAATTTCTCTGGGTATGTAAAGTCGGTTTTATTTCATTATTTACATTCTCAAAATAATAATTTTTCACAAATACCAGAACAGCCCATAATAGTCGAAGAGATACACACCAATAACGATATGAGTTTAGTAGCTGACTTACTTTAGCCTCTTCTACCCTATTGGAAAAAGTCAAAATGTGACCCACTGACCCATCGACCCAGAGATATTTGAGATAAAAGTACGAGAGAGGGGGAAGAGAGGACTTGAATTTAAATCCAATGTTTAGCCCAAGGGCAGCCGAACCACAAAAAGAAAAACTAAAAATCTCTAAACCTAGAAAAAAACGCTCTGATAAAAAACATGATATTAAAATACCAGTTTCAAAGCTTGATAAACAAAAAGTATTATTGTATTCAAGATTATCAGGATTGTCTGAAAAGAAATACTGTACAGGTCTAATTAAGAAGGCGTTTGAATTGAATTACGAACTTCCAGAAATAGATTATCAAACGAGTAATTTAATGGTTCATATTAATCCGGATAAAGAACTTTATTCACTGATTGTTAATAAGTCTGTGGATTGGTGTTATGAAAGTATTCGGATGGCAGCGTACAGAATATTTATGGAAGCATTAAGAATAGAAAGTGGGGAGATCATCATTGAAGGCCTATAGCAAGAAGAACTTACTCCAGAAGTCAACAGAAATGAAAACTACATGGCTAAACATTGTTAATTACTCGAGTGTATTTCTTGATTTAAATGTTCCAAGAAGCCACTATTTTAGAATGAAAGTACTATGTGAGGATATATCCGAATTAAGTGGAGCTCTCTTCACTCAGCAGAAAATGATTGAACTTCTGTGGAATGATTTCATTAACCAGGTGAAGAAGGTACCCAATTTTGAAATGGTTTATAGTCTCCTATTGGAACGAGAGACAAAAATGATTGTTACCACAAAAGAGGTTCTCTTGGAGGAAAGGAAAAACTCTTTTGCTTTCTTTGAAACAGAAAAGGTGATACCAGTTAGAAAGTTAAAAAAGAATGAGATCATATCAGCAACATTTCAATACAGGATGAATAGAAAGCAAGCTCTTCGTGGAGAGGTAATGCTAGCTGATATTGCTGAAATCCACCCAGATCATCATTTTACACTCGAGCGTGTATTAGAGATCATTTATTGTGACTTTATTGAAAAGTATAAACAAGGAGAGTCAGAAAAAGTTGTAGAACAGATTGTAGAAAGTATAGAGTGAAGTAAAAACCCCTATAATCTCCATAAAAAAACATATGTTATCGAACCCTTTCATTGAAATGATGATTGTCTTGATGATTATCTCAATCCTCCTTCTAGTAGCGATCCCAAACATGACAAATAACAATGATATTGCTAGTCAGCGTGGCTGCGAGGCGACAATTGATTTATTGCAAGCACAGGTTGGAGCTTATTATGTAGAGAAAAAAGAGTACCCAAAATCTCTGGAAGATTTAAAAGGGAAGTATGTTGATACGATCGTCTGTCCAAACGGTACTGAGCTGACACTCAATACTGTGACTAGAGCTGTTGAAGTGAAATGATGAAACACCTTCTTCGCAATGAAAAAGGCCACTCCTTACTTGAAATGACCCTCGTTTTATTTATGTTTGCTGTTGTTTCAGCAATTCCACTTGTTCAATTTGAATCCACGATGAAAGCTAGTGATCAAAAGCAGTTTATGTACCAACTGCAACAGGATCTTTACTATGCGCAACAACTGGCAATGAGTAAACAATTAACGACAACCGTTGTCTTTTTAAATGGAAGTAAAGAATATGTCATCCGCCAAGGAGGAGTCGTTATTTTCAGGAGGCCATACAAACCTGAGGATGTTGTTTTCGTCCAAGGAACGTTGACCTTAACAGACATTGCATTTCTTCCAAATGGTAACGCTCAGAAATCTGGAAGCTTAACGATACGAATGGGAGAACAACGCTTCCGCCTAGTGATGTTACTAGGAAGGGGAAGATTTTACATTGAGGAATTGTAAAGGATTTTCTTTGATCGAAGTAATGACAGCTTTAATGGTAGTAATCGTCATTACACTGATTTTAATACCAACCTTAGCAATTGTTTACGAAGAGCGGATGGCCATCCAGCAAGAAAAAAAGGCAATGAATCTACTTTCAAAGACGATAACAGGATGGATTTATGAGGAAAACGGTAATCTTGAAACGGAGGTTACTGACCTTGATACAATCTACAAAATCACCACAACTGTAAAAGAAGAGAGTCAAGAGCTTAAAGCATGTATTGCTTGGAGGGCTGCCAATGACCGACAATATGAAAAATGCGCAAGTGGAAAAAGATAATCAAAAAAACATGGGCTTTACCCTAATTGAAGTATTAATTTCCTTCTCGATTTTCCTCGTTATCTGCTCACTAATTCCTCAATTTATGAAATTAATTTCTCATGAACCAAAGCTTTTGCATCATATGGAGGTTTCATTATTTTTTCAACAGTTGGCTAGTGATGTTGATAGAGCAGCTACGGTTTTCGTGGTAAATAATACATTGTATTTAAACCAAGCAAATAATGAACAAGTCACGTACTCCATGTTTCAACAACGAATTAGGAGGCAAGTAAACAATAAAGGGCAAGAAATCGTCTTACAAAACGTATCTGAGGTGACATTTTTAAAGTGGAAAAATGGAATAGATGTGATCGTTAAGGATCTTTATCAGCAAACCCATGAGAGAAGACTATCACATGTTCTGCCTTTAGAGGCTATGCATGATGGCTGATCAAAGAGGTGTTATCTTACCAACCACTATGGTCATCCTCTTTCTGGTTTGTAGCTTTGTTGCTTTTCAATTGGCTCAATACAGCCAAGAAAAATATCTCCTTAAAGAAGAAGGTGACCTTTATACAGCTGAAACCCTATTACAAATGGGTGTTGTTGATATTTCTAAGATGTTACATTCTGATAGTAGAGATCATTTTACAGGGAAATTTCACTATGGAGAAGGAGAAGTTACGTTTGTTGTCAATAAAGTAAAGACCGGAATTAAATCGATCCACCTAATAAGTAAAACAAAAGAAAACTACTCGAAACAAGTGCTATTTTACTATTATGAAAATAAGAAGACTGTTTTACCATGGTTAGAGTAGCAAAGGTATAGGATAAGCAAAACAATCTTAGGTAGCTTGAGAGGTATGGTAAAGACATCTGTCATTACTTAGAATAATGACTGCACAAATTGGCAATACTAATGAAAAAACTAAGCTGGTGAATGAAAATGAAAACGAATGATTACGTGAAATATGTGACACAGCAATTTGTCAGCTATGTCGATACTCCAAGTGAGAAGCGCAAAGCGATGAAGGAAGAGCGAAAAGCCAATAAGGATCCATTTGCGTATCGTTATTTTGGCTTAATTCCTTACGCGTTAGCACAATTGTTTAAAAGAAGTAAATAAGTAGAAAATGAGGCTGTTTTCTAAAGTGACAACTACCACACTGTCCTTTGAGTAAACAGCCTCATTTTTTAAAAGATAAGAATTTATAAAATTTCAACGTAATAACTGTCTAGCTCCACCGATCAGCCCCTCGAGGTCAAAAACCTTCGAGAATAAAAGTGAAAGAGCACACTTTTTTTCTCAAAGAACATTTGCATGTCGGGGCTTAAATGGGCGCTTGCCCCTTTCTTATTGATTACTTAGGTAAAATACACCACCGTTAATAATGTTAATATTAATTTTAGGTTCATATTGCTCTTTTAAAGCTTCGATTTCTAAATAGTAGCTTTCTGGCTTTGTTTCTAATTCCTCATAAAAAGTTTCTAGTAGCCTTAAATCATCGTCCCAACGCCCGTGGGCTTCTTCCGCCCATTCGTGATTGTCATCAGCGATAATTGTCCGTATGACATTTTCAAGTCTTGTTAGACCGCTAGTTATCGTAATTAGAGGCGATAATGTAAAGCAGAAATCTGGTATTTTTGGGGTAAGTGTTTTCGTTAACAATAAATCATGAAATTGATCTTTCACTGCTCCGGTAATTAGATTAAGCCCTAAAGAAAACAGCATGTCTTTTTTTCGGTCACATTGATAGGAAACTTTGGCATTTAAACAGAGCCAAGGATGTAAAGCGGTTGAGTTCATCCGATTTTCGATAGGGATTTGTTCGAATAATCGAATGTAGGAACCTAACTGTTGTACAGATTGAAAAATTTGATGCAACCTAGGTGAACCAAAATGAATTTGTTCTCCTTTTTTATCTTCACTGCAGTTTTCTGGATTAGTGATCAACGTCATCTCCATTGGGTTAGGCGTCCCACCTGTTTTTTCTAAGTAATGCCAGTAAAAGGGACGGTTCATGAGCAATTTATCTAATTCTATTGATAGCTGAACGTGAAGATAGCCATTACTATTTTCAAGAATGGGACTTTCATTTGCTCTAAAATAGCGTTCTAAAAAATTATGAATGTCCTGCTGCTGCATTGCTATGATTCGCTCCTTCATTTAATTTAATTAACTCACTAAGGTGATTCATTTTCACGCGAATTTCACCATCACTTTTCGATTTAGTGAGAATATCAGAGATGTGATCCTCGATATTGTCTAAGTCTAGTTTCGTTAAGATATCATCTAATTCGCCTATCACACGTTCAAACAGGCGGATCTTATCATAAAGTAACGACAAGATATGCTGCTCGACGGTGTTCTCAGTCGCAAAGTTATAAATATGAACATCTTTTTCTTGCCCCAAACGGTGAATACGTCCAATTCTTTGTTCAATTCGCATGGGATTCCATGGGAGATCGTAGTTGATGATATGGTGACAAAATTGAAGGTTTATCCCCTCGCCACCGGCTTCAGTAGCAATTAAGACCTGAGCCCGATCTTTAAAAAGTTGCTTCATCCAATCTTTTTTTCCACGCTTAAAGCCACCACGAAATGGTACGGAACTAATCCCATGTTGATTTAGGAACCATTGTAAATAAAGTTGGGTAGCTCGATATTCAGTAAAAATGATTACTTTATCATTAATCTTTTGGATCAGCTCTAATGCTTTTTCAGCTTTAGAATTTCTTTTCACTTGTTCGATTTTTTTGAAGAGTGGTTGAATAACTTCACTAATTTCTGGTGTATTAGGAAGCTTTTCAATCAGGTTTTTTAAAGTTAAAAAAGCAGCTTCACGACTACTACAAACTTCCCGTTGCAGTGTTAATAGAGAAAAGTGACTTTTAATAATTGTATCATCTTCGTTCGTTCCGATTTCTTTTAAAGCTGTTACAGCATCATACAATTCTTGTTCTTCTTTTGAAAAAGGAATCGTAATCGTTTCGACAATCCGTTTTGTCCACTCAATTCCCGTATCTTCACGACGGTTTCTGACCATTACTTTGTTAACAAGCTCACGTAGTTTTTCATCGTTTTTAGGTGATCGTGAATTCGTCCGGAAGGCATCATCGAAACTTGCCTCATCACCAAGATGCCCTGGTTTTAATAGTGAGACTAAATTAAAGATTTCTTCTAGCTTGTTTTGAACCGGAGTTGCCGTTAATAGTAAACAGAACTTTTTCTTTAAACTTTGAATGAATTCATAGTTTTTTGTTTTTTTGTTTTTTAGTTTATGAGCTTCATCAATGATGATTAAATCATAGTTTTGCTTTAGGACAATATCACGGTGTGGGTTACGTTTTGCGGTATCAATAGATGCAACAACGACATCACATTGTTCCCAGACATAAGTTTTTCGTTGTGGGACTGCAGGAATAAAAAACTTTTGATTTAGCTCCTGTGCCCATTGGGAAACAAGTGAAGCTGGAACTAATATTAAAGCTTTTTTTACCAAGCCTCTGATCATGTATTCTTTTAAGATCAAGCCAGCTTCGATTGTTTTTCCTAAGCCAACCTCATCAGCTAAAATAGCCTTGCCATTCATTTCTTCGATGACTTTTTTTGCCACCTCTAGTTGGTGGGGAAATATCGTTAAGTTTGGAAGATGCGTAGGTGCCACAAGTCCAAAAAATTCATTTATTACTAGGTTTTTTTCAGCTTCGAGGGCTAGTTTATATAACTCCCAACTTGACCAAGGGCCATCATCTTCCATTTTTTTTAGCAATCCTTCTTTCCATGAAGGATCAAAATTAATCGTAATATTCATGGACACCGATCCTTTCTTGGTAATTAAAAATAATGATTGCCAATCAAACTTAGGTAATGATAGGATAGGTTTATGGGCGTGCTAATTACACTCACATTCAAGTCTATCTAAATAGTCATATGATTTAGTATGGACAAAGAAGTCGAAAAACATGAGTAACTCTTACTAATAGAATAATGGCGAATGAAAACATGGGGAGAGACTGCAATATTTCTAAAAGCGAGATTTAAAGCTATAAAAAGCTTCGCTGCAGCGCCGAAGGAGCAAACGGAAACGTGAATCTCTCAGGCAAAAAGACTCTTGTTTGACGCAACTCTGGAGAGTGTCAGTAATCTTACTATTGGCTTATTTGACCACCCACGAGGATAATTCCTATATAATTTTATGGAATAAACTTTCTGGTTTAAGGACAGAGAAATACACGTACTGTGTATTTCTCTGTCCTTTTTTTAACTTTTAAGCGAAAAATTCATAATTTTAAGCCATTTATTTTTATTGAAAGAGTTCGACATTTAGGGAGTAAGCTACAAATAATTATAAAAACTAAAGCTAATAAAACAGATGGAGGTTAGTCTAATGAGTGTCTTAAAAAGAACACCACTTTTTGAAGTTTGCGGAGAGTATGGTGGCAAAACGATTGATTTTGGCGGTTGGGATCTTCCTGTTCAATTTAGTAGTATCAAAGAAGAGCATGAAGCAGTTAGGGAAAGAGTCGGTCTATTTGACGTTTCACATATGGGCGAGTTTACAGTTACTGGAGAGGCAGCGGAACAATATTTACAACGTTTAGTAACGAACGATGTGTCCAAGCTAAAGGTTGGTGGGGCTCAGTACACAGCTATGTGTTATGCTGACGGTGGAACAGTCGATGATTTAATCATCTATAAAAAATCTGATACTGATTACTTAATTGTTGTCAATGCTTCTAACATTGAGAAAGATTTTGAGTGGATGGCTTCACATTTACTTGAAAATGTTGAACTTACCAATATATCTGATGAGGTTGCGCAGCTAGCGATACAGGGGCCACTTGCAGAGCAAGTATTACAAAAGCTAACGACGACAAACCTTTCTGAGATAACTTTTTTTAAGTTTCAAGATGAAGTAGATCTTCAAGGTGCTAAAGCATTAGTATCAAGAACTGGCTATACTGGTGAAGATGGATTTGAGATTTATTGTCAGCAAAAGGATGCTGCTTTCTTATGGAAAACAATCTTAGAGGCTGGTAAAGATGAAGAAATCCTACCTTGTGGACTAGGTGCAAGAGATACGCTACGCTTTGAAGCACGCTTAGCTTTATACGGTCAAGAATTAACGAAGGAGATTACTCCTCTTGAAGCGGGAATTGGTTTTGCCGTAAAGGTCGATAAAGAAAGTGACTTTTTCGGAAAAGAAACATTAAAGCTTCAAAAAGAAAAGGTTTACATAAAAAGATTGTCGGTTTGGAAATGGTTGATAAAGGAATACCAAGAACAGGTTATGAAGTCTTTGTAGGCGATACTCAAGTAGGGGTAATTACTAGCGGTACGCAATCACCAACACTTAAGAAAAATATTGGTTTAGCTCTTCTAGATATTGAGTTTGCTCCACTAAATACTGTTGTTGAGGTTCAAGTAAGGAAAAAGCGCTTAAAAGCACAAGTTGTGAAAACACCATTCTATAAACGAGGCTAATCCATTACATTTAAGGGGGAAGTAAATTGAAATTTCGTTATTTGCCAGTAACCGAGCAAGATAAGCAAGAAATGATGGAGACTATCGGTGTTAAGTCTGTTGAAGAGTTATTTGCTGATATTCCTGAGAAGGTCCGCTTTAAAGGGGAGATGAATTTAAAAGAAGCACTTTCTGAGCCTGACACAGTAAAAGAGCTATCAAGAATGGCGAGTAAAAATGCTAATAGCAAAGAGTACACATCATTTTTAGGGGCTGGTGTGTATGGGCATTACATACCATCAGTCGTTGATCATATTATTTCGCGTTCTGAGTTTTATACGGCTTATACTCCATATCAGCCGGAAATCTCTCAAGGTGAACTGCAAGCCATTTTTGAATTTCAAACAATGATTAGTGAATTAACAGGAATGGATCTGGCCAACTCATCAATGTATGATGGGCATACATCCCTTGCCGAGGCAGCAATGATGAGTGCTGGACAAACAAAAAGAAAACGATTCTTGTATCTAAGGCAGTTCATCCTGAAGCAAGAGATGTATTGAAAACAAACGCTAAAGGTCAAAACCTGACTGTGATTGAGATTGAAATAGAAAATGGTGTTACAAACGTACATGACCTGCAAGAGAAATACAACGATGATACGGCATGTGTCATTGTCCAATATCCTAACTTCTTTGGAAACATTGAAAATTTAGGAGAAATCGAAAAGATTGCCCATTCTGGTAAAGGTCTTTTTGTCGTATCAAGTAATCCTTTAGCTTTAGGTGCATTAACGCCACCAGGAAAATTTGGTGCTGATATCGTAGTCGGAGACGCGCAACCATTTGGAATTCCACAACAATTTGGCGGTCCTCATTGTGGTTATTTTGCTACGACTAATAAACTTATGCGTAAAGTTCCGGGAAGACTTGTAGGACAAACAACAGATGATAAAGGACAGCGTGGGTTTGTATTAACTCTTCAAGCACGTGAGCAACATATTCGTCGTGACAAAGCGACGTCAAACATTTGCTCTAACCAAGCGCTTAATGCACTTGCAGCATCTGTTGCGATGACGGCTTTAGGAAAAACTGGAGTAAAAGAAATGGCACTACAAAATATTCAAAAGGCTAACTATGCAAAAAAATCATTCGTCGATCAAGGGTTTACGGTCTTAGACCCTGAAAATACGATTTTTAATGAGTTTGTTGTTAGCTTTCAAAGCCAGTGAAAGAAGTAAATGAGCTGTTATTTCAACAAGGTATCATTGGAGGGTATGATTTAGGTAGAGATTATTCGGAATTAGAAAATCACATGTTAGTAGTGGTTACAGAACTTAGAACAAAAGCCGAAATTGATCGTCTTCTTAAGTATTGGAGGGAGTAAAATAATGAAAAATCAACCGTTAATTTTTGAACAAAGTAAATTCGGAAGAATTAGCTACAGTTTACCTGCGTTAGATGTTCCAGAAATGGATCTTACTAGCCTACTCCCGTCTGAGTTTATTAGAGAGGAAGAGCCTGAATTACCAGAGGTTTCTGAGCTTCAATTAATTCGCCATTATACTGCACTTTCCAATCGTAACCATGGGGTTGATTCTGGTTTTTACCCACTAGGATCATGTACGATGAAGTATAATCCGAAAATTAATGAAGATATAGCAAGATTAGCAGGCTTTTCTCATATTCACCCATTACAAGATGAAAATACGGTTCAAGGTGCGCTTGAATTATTATACGATTTACAAGTCTCATTAGAAGAAATTACAGGAATGGATGAAGTAACTCTACAACCTGCGGCTGGTGCTCACGGTGAGTGGACTGGACTAATGTTAATCCGTGCGTATCACGAACAAAATGGTCACTATCACCGTACGAAAGTCATTGTTCCAGACTCTGCCCACGGTACAAACCCAGCATCTGCAACAGTAGCAGGCTTTGAAACGATTACTGTACGATCTAATGAAAAAGGCTTAGTTGATCTAGAGCACCTTCGCGAAGTCGTTGGTGAGATACAGCTGCTTTAATGTTAACAAATCCAAATACACTCGGCTTATTTGAAGAAAATATCGTTGAAATGGCTGAAATTATCCACAATGCAGGTGGAAAGCTTTATTATGATGGAGCAAACTCAAATGCAATTTTAGGTATTGCAAGACCAGGGGATATGGGCTTGATGTAGTTCATTTAAACCTTCACAAAACCTTTACAGGACCACACGGAGGCGGCGGACCAGGTTCTGGACCAGTTGGAGTAAAAAGGATTTAATCCCATTTTTACCAAAACCAGTTATTAAAAAGATGGAGATCGCTATTTCTTTGATTACAACATTCCGCTTTCTATTGGACGTGTAAAACCATTCTATGGAAACTTTGGAATTAATGTTCGTGCTTATACGTATATTCGTACGATGGGACCTGATGGGCTTCGTAAAGTATCAGAAGATGCTGTATTAAATGCTAACTACATGTTCAGACGCTTACAGCCTTATTTTGATGCTCCATATACGCAGCATTGTAAGCATGAGTTTGTTCTTTCTGGTAGACGTCAAAAGAAATTAGGAGTAAGAACGTTAGATATGGCTAAACGTCTCTTAGACTTTGGCTATCATCCACCAACAATCTACTTCCCGTTAAACGTTGAAGAATGTTTAATGATTGAACCGACAGAAACAGAAACAAAGGAAACTCTAGATGAATTCATCGAGGTAATGATCCAAATTGCTAAAGAAGCTGAGGAAAATCCAGAAATCGTTCAAGAAGCGCCACACCATACTGTTATTGGACGACTCGATGAAACAACAGCAGCAAGAAAACCAATCTTAAAATATCAAAAGCAATAAAAAGGTATTTACAAAAAGAATTTATCATAAAAAAACAAAAATGAAGCTTCATTTACGAAGCTTCATTTTTTATGTTAACTAAGTTACTTTTTAACCTTGCCTGTCCATTTGCGGAAGCCACCTTTAAGGTGAGTTAAATCTTCACAACCATGTTTCTTCTTTAAAAACTCAGCTGCTCGGATACTTCTTGAGCCAGTTTGACAGTATAAGTAAACTGGTTTGTCTGGTCTAATTTCAGCTGATCTTTGGCGCATTTGTGATAATGGGATGTTTCTAGCACCTAAAATGTGTCCTGTTTCAAATTCTCTCTGTTCCCTCACATCAATTAGTTGTGCTTTTCTGTAACCTTGGCGGAATTCTTCTTCTGGAACTTCTTTTAAATACTTTGGCTTAATAAATCTTTTTACAATAAGAAATACAAGTACTGCAGTCATGATACCTAAAACCCAATTCATTCCTTACTCCAACTCCTTTAAGACTCTTTGCTAGTTACTTGTGCATATTCTAGCTTAAACCACACAAATTTATTATATATAATATCAAATATAAATGAAACCACCTCAATATTCAAGCAGTAATGGTAATTCACGTTGTTTGACAGGTATGCTTCTTGTGCTATAGATTAAATATATCAATTCTATGACGAAAGAGGATACTCATGAAAGAAACTTGGAATTATATTAACTCAGAAAAATGTTCAGCAGCTTTTAATATGGCTTTAGACGAAGCTTTACTAGAATGGCATAGTGCAGGCGAAATTGAACCGACTATTCGTTTTTATGGTTGGGATCCGCCGACCTTATCAATTGGTTATTTCCAAAAGGTAGAAAAAGAAATTAACTTAGAGGCTGTTCAAAAATTCGGATTAGGTTTTGTCCGCAGACCTACGGGTGGCAGAGGTGTTCTTCATGAACATGAACTTACATATAGTGTTATCGTCTCGGAAAATCATCCGAAAATGCCTAAGGGTGTTACCGAGTCTTATCGAGTTATCTCTGAAGGAGTATTAGAAGGATTTAGAAATTTAGGATTGGACGCATATTTTGCAGTTCCAAAAACGAAAGAAGAGCAAGATCTATTAAAGAGCCCGCGCTCAGCTGTTTGTTTTGATGCGCCGTCTTGGTACGAATTAGTTGTTGAAGGTCGAAAAGTAGCAGGAAGTGCCCAAACAAGGCAAAAAAACGTGATCTTACAGCATGGGTCAATCATTTTAGACCTTGATGAAAATAAGTTATTTGAGTTATTTAAATTTCCAAATGAAAGAGTACGTGAACGGATGTTAAAAGGTTTTAGCAAAAAGGCAGTTGCGATAAACCAATTAAGAGAAAAAAATGTAACAATTGAAGAAGCAGAGTTTGCATTTAAACATGGCTTTGAAAAGGGGTTAGAAATCGATCTTAAGCCGTATGTACTTTCTGATGAGCAAATAAGCTATGTTCATGAACTTGCTGAAAAAAGGTATGCAAACGATGAGTGGAATTTTCGAAAATAAGAAGGTTTGGCTACTTAGCCAAACCTTCTATTTTATATAACTTCTTTTTCAACATACGCTTTGAACAGTGCTTGTAATTTTTGTGTGATGGGCCCAACAGAGTAGGTAGCCTCTTGATCGCCAATTGCCCCGATAACTGGGGTAATTTCTTGAGTTGTACTGGTAATAAAGGCTTCGTCCGCGGTACTAAGTTGTTCTAAAGTGAAGGCTTCTTCAATTACAGTAAAACCATTATTTTTGGCTAACTTTATCACAATTTGTCTTGTAATCCCATTTAAAATTAAGTTGGTTGCTGGATGTGTATAATCGTTTTGTCTTTTACAATAAATAAATTTGAAGAAGAACCTTCAGTCATCGTACCATTGCGGTGCATAATAGCCTCGTGACACTGATTGTCAGTCGCTTTTCTTTTTACCATTGTATTTCCTAACAAATTAATGGTTTTGATATCACAACGAAGCCAACGAATATCCTCTGTCACGAATACATTTATTCCAGTTTTTTTTGTTTCTACAGGAAAAGGCATTTCACGGCAAAAGGCTGTTATTAGTCCTTCAACATTACGTTCATATAGGTGAGCACGAGGTGAAACGCCCCTGGTCATTTGTATGTAGATAATGCCATCCTTAATATCATTTTTATTTTAAGATCCGTTAAAACTGCGTTAATGTCGATTGATCATATGGAAGGCTTATTTCTAGCTTTGCAGCACTTTGGGCAAATCTTTCTAGATGTTCTTTCATAGCTAATGTTTTTGTTTCATAAATCGGGATCACTTCATATACTCCATCTCCAAAATTATAGCCTCGATCCTCCATATCAATTTTTACATTTGCGCGATTTGTAATTTGATTGTTTAGTAAAACGTAAGACATGTTATCTCCCCCATTTAATTTAATTTCTAAATTAGTAACTACTATATATAGTATGCACCGATGAAGAAAGTAATTTTTTTCGCTAACAAGATATGTGTCTATTGTAACAAAAATCTTTTGAAAATTATCTACAATAGTTTGATCCCTTGATTCTTAAGGGGTTCTAGTTTTTTCTATTTTTGCAAACGAGAAAAAAATCCATAATTCGAGTTTTTTCCATAAAAAATTCGATTTATCTAGCATTTTCTAACTTATTGTATTTCTTTTAAAGTTGACAAAAAAGTTTTTCTCTTACTGAAAAACAATATATAGTATTAAAGTAAGATATTTAAACACTATATATTGATTGTCAGTTATTTCTGTGGTAAGCTAAGACAAGTTAACAAACTATGAAATTTGGCATCATTTTCTAAAAGTGGTAAACAACATTTGCATAAATAACATCTAGAGGAGAACTCATTTGTCTAAATATCTATAAAGGAGAGAGTGCGTGTGGCGATGACAATGTCAAAAGTGATGAAGATTAATGTGGAAAGGTTGAATGAGGACATAAAGCTTTTTCCACAAGTTCATGAAATCACACCAGACATGAAAATTCAAAAAAAGGGTGTATCTCGTCTAGTTATGTTAGACCGTTATACTTTTAAGGATACTGAGAAAAAGACTCTAAAAGAAGGCGATTTTGTTGTCTTAACAGTAAAACAAGATCCGAAATTCCCGGCACGCGGCTATGGCTATATACAAAATATTGACTGGGGAAAAAATGAAGTAAAAATCTATGTTGATGAAGAATTTCAAGGAGTTCTAGAAAATCCAGAGGAAATGAGTACAGGCATTGTTACGAGATCTTTAGATGCTATCGAAAAGCCTTTAGAAATCTATTATGAACAAATCGCGAAACGTAATGCCACTGGCTTAGCTTCTGTTGAAACATCAGAAGAACGAAGACAAAAATCCTTTAATGACTTCTATGAAGAATTAGCAAATTTAAATTTTATTCCTGCAGGCCGTGTTCTTTATGGAGCTGGATCTGATACTGATGTGACATACTTTAATTGTTATGTCATGCCTTTTGTCAAAGACTCAAGAGGTGGTATCTCAGAACACCGGACACAGGTGATGGAAATTATGAGTCGCGGTGGTGGAGTTGGAACGAACGGCTCAACATTAAGACCGCGTAATACATTAGCAAGAGGAGTAAATGGTAAATCATCTGGATCGGTTTCTTGGTTAGATGATATTGCAAAATTGACCCATTTAGTTGAGCAAGGTGGATCCCGTTAATAAAAAAGACCACACGGCGGGAATAAAATCTCGTGAATTGCTGGAACACCCTTAGAGCCTCTACAACCACAACGTGATTGGTAACAATGAGCGTGAAGGTATAAAAATGTAAAGGATTGGGCAATCAGCAGCGAAACATCTCGGGAAACTGAGATGGACGTTCAACGACTATTGAAACTTCCTAAACCAAATTTATATTGGGTGCAAAGGAAGGAGTAAATCATAACAAACGGCAACGTGGTTATGAGGCGCGAGACAAAGCAGAGATAATATAATAAATTTTCTTCTTTGATGATATAGTCTGATCTTACATGAGAGTGTAAGAGAGTGGCAGAAATGTCCACTCCCCTCAATATGAGGAGTAACAAAAAGCGTGGCGCACAAATGATTATGCTTTCAGATTGGCACCCTGATATTTTAGAGTTCATTATCTCTAAAATGCAAAACCCAAGAATATTACGTTTCCTCTTAGAAAGCAGTAATGATACTCAAATTAAACAACTTGTAAAGGAAAAATTGAAATTTACCCCTTTAACAGAAGTTGAAAAAGCGATGTACCAAGGAATACTTAACTATCAAACGATCCCAGGTCTAGGCGGCTTTGATGAAAAAATAATAAAGGAAGCTGAAGATAAGCTTAAAGTTGGTGGAACGTATAGCGTTAACAATCCAGAATTCTTAACAGGAGCTAACATTTCAATCTGCTTGACGAAAGAATTTATGGCAGCTGTGGAAAATGACACTGACTACCCACTTCGTTTTCCAGATGTAGAAAATTACTCTAAAGAAGAAATGGACGCGTACAACCGTGAGTGGCAAAAATACGGAGATGTTCGTGAATGGGAAGCTCTAGGCTTTAAAGTAAGAACCTATCGTACAATAAAGGCACGTGAGTTGTGGAAATTGGTTAATATTTGTGCAACGTATTCAGCAGAACCAGGTATTTTCTTTATTGATAATGCCAATGACATGACAAATGCTGTAGCTTATGGACAAAAGGTCGTTGCGACAAACCCGTGTGGGGAACAACCTCTCGCACCATACAGTGTTTGTAACTTAGCAGCTATTAATTTAGGTGCAATGGCTAACAAACAAACAAAAGAAGTAGATTTTGATAAGCTTAAGCGAACTGTTGAAGTTGGAATTCGCATGCAGGATAATGTTATCGACGCCACACCGTATTTCTTAGATGATAATACAAAAATGGCCAAGGGAGAAAGACGAATTGGACTAGGTGTGATGGGCTTACATGACTTGTTAATCTATACAGAAACGGTTTATGGATCTGAACAAGGCAATAAGCTGGTTGATCAAATCTTTGAAACAATTGCAACTACTGCATATCGTACAAGTATCGAACTTGCAAAAGAAAAAGGAAGTTTTCCTTTCTTACTTGGCGAGTCAGAGGCAGAAACACAATTACTTCGTGAAAAATTCATTAATAGCGGTTATATGAAAAAGATGCCTGAAGATATCCGCGAAGATATCTTACAATATGGAATTAGAAATTCACACCTTTTAACTGTTGCTCCTACGGGTAAAGTAATTGCCCCCTACATTTGCAAAAATGTAGCGTAAACTTGGCTATATGCGGGAAACACTGAGCATCCTTTAATACCTGTGCTGCCAACACGATAAGGTAAAAATTTAAAGGTGCAGTCAATCCGCAGGGAAGTCGTGGCTGACCCCTCAACGACTACACGCCGGGCACCAGAAGAAATATTAATGTTTCACCTTTGCAATGAGAATGTATGTTCTTATAATAGATGTAGAGGTGATCAAATGGAAAAACGATGTCTCGATTGTGGAAAAATGATAAAAGTAAAGCCTAGCCATTATGACCGTAAAAAATATTGTTCTCGTATTTGTAAATCCAATTACCAAAAAAAACACCCACCTTTATCTTGGGAGGAAATGAGTTTAAAAATAAAAACTAAGTGTTCGAATTGTGGTAAAGCTTTCAGTAAAAAGCGATCCACTATAAAAAAAAATAACTTTTGCTCGATAGAATGTATGTATGAGCATTTTAGAAAAGAAAAAGGAAACCAACACTTAGTTAAAAAAATTAAACTTACATGTCACTACTGCCAAAATGATTTTTACGTAATTTACTCAAGAAAAGATACTGCAAAATATTGTTCTAAAAATTGCTTAGGCAAAGCTAACGGACAAAGAGCAAAGATAGCGTATCGTAAAAGAACTATTGTCCATTGTGTAAATTGCATAAAACAAATTGAAAAGAAACCTTCCGTAGTTAGAAAACGAAACTTTTGCTCTGAGAAGTGTATGGGAGAATACTACGCGAAGTCTGGTATGTTTTCTGGTGAAAATAGTGGGACATGGCAAGGTGGAGATATTGATTATTATGGACCTAATTGGAGAGAACAAAGGAGAATGGCTAGAAGTAGAGATCACTTTACTTGTCAAGAATGCGGTAAAACAGAGGATGAATACGGCCAAGAGTTATCAGTTCATCATAAAATTCCTTTTAGAGAGTTTGGTGGTGACTGGAAAAAGGCAAATCAACTATCTAATTTAATTTCTCTCTGTGAATACCCGTGCCATAGAAATAGACATCGTAATTCTAATTAATATAAAAATTTGGTTGATGATATAGTCTGACCCATATGGCGACATATGGAGTGGGTAAAAATCCCACCATCTGAATTTAAGATGTAACAAAAGTGAGTACTGGAACAATGGTTGGTGTTTCAACAGGCCTTGAGCCTTACTATTCGTTTTCTTACTATCGTAGTGGACGTTTAGGGAAATTTATTGAAGTGAAAGCAGAAATAGTACAAGAATATCTAAATCAGCATCCTGATGCAGATCCAAATAATTTGCCTGAGTGGTTTATTTCAACAATGGATCTTTCTCCTGAAGCTCATGCTGATGTACAGTGTATTATTCAACGTTGGGTAGACAGCTCATTATCAAAAACGGTAAATGCGCCACGAGGCTATTCAGTTGATCAAGTTCAAGCTGTTTATGAAAGACTTTACCGAGGTGGTGCAAAAGGCGGTACAGTATATGTCGACGGAAGTCGTGACGCTCAAGTATTGTCCTTAACTGCAGAGGAAAATAATCTAGATACTGATATGGTAGCCACAGAAAAGCCAAAGCATAAAAAACAGCAAGTGGTGCTCCTAGATACAATTGCAGATCTTCGCTCTACATCAGTAACAATTGGTTCTGAGGTCGGTAATACTTGTCCAGTTTGCCGTACAGGAACGGTAGAAGATATTGGTGGTTGTAACACTTGTACGAATTGTAATGCACAATTAAAGTGTGGTTTATAATAAGCATAATATTTCAAAATGGGAGAGGGCGATTTTCGCTCTCTCCTTTTCCCATTATTGGTACGTTTTTAATCTCTATAAACAGCTGTTTTTGTACATCTTATACTTAGGGATGCAAACTATTTTAAGGTGGGTGAAATATGGAACCATTTATTCCTCAGTTGGTATATATAGAACCAAGAGCACTCGATTATCCATTAGGACGTGAGTTGAAAGAAAAGTTTGAAAAAATGGGGATTGAAATAAGGGAAACTACATCACATAACCAGGTTCGGAACATTCCTGGTGATAACGAAAATCAGGTTTATCGAAACGCTAAGTCTACCCTTGTTGTTGGGGTCAGAAAAACATTGAAGTTCGATACCTCAAAGCCATCTGCTGAGTATGCAATTCCCTTAGCTACAGGTTGTATGGGACACTGTCATTATTGTTATTTACAAACAACGATGGGAGATAAACCTTATCTTCGCACATATGTTAATTTAGAAGATATTTTTGATGCAGCTACTAAATATATAAAAGAGAGAGAACCTGAAATAACAAGGTTTGAAGCGGCATGTACCTCTGACATTGTCGGTCTTGATCATTTGACACATACGTTAAAAAGACGATAGAATTTATCGGTCAAACAGACCTTGGAAGACTTCGTTTTGTAACGAAGTATCATCATGTAGATCACCTTTTAGATGCTAAACACAATGGGAATTCACGCTTTCGCTTTAGCTTGAATTCAAATTATGTCATTAAGAATTTTGAACCAGGCACTTCTCCCTTTGAAAAACGAATTGAAGCAGCAGGTAAGGTAGCGAAAGCCCATTACCCACTTGGATTTATTCTAGCCCCTCTATATCGGCATGAAAACTGGAAGGAAGGGTACCTAGAGCTATTTGAAAAACTTGAAGCAACACTGCCAAGCTATGCAACAAAAGATTTAACGTTTGAATTAATTCAACACCGTTTTACGAAGACTGCCAAACGAACGATTTTAAAACGTTATCCAAAATCAAAACTAGAAATGAATGAAGAAGAGAGAAAATATAAATGGGGAAAATATGGGCGTGGGAAATATGTTTACCAAACAGAAGAAGCCGATGAGCTAAAGGGAACAATTGAAGGGTATATCCATAAATTCTTCCCATCCGCGAAAATAGAATACTTTACTTGATGTTTACCGTAGTTGTCCAAGCAATATGATTATAGTATAATTTTCAATTGAAGGTAACAAATGGGCTGGAGCGGAAATCGGAGGGGAAACGATGCCTACACCAAGTATGGAAGATTATTTAGAGAGAATTTATTTACTAATAGAAGATAAAGGATATGCCAGGGTTTCGGATATAGCCGAGGCGCTAGATGTCCACCCTTCCTCTGTTACGAAAATGGTTCAAAAATTAGATCAGGCTGAATATCTCATATATGAAAAATATCGTGGCTTAATCTTAACTCCAAAAGGGAAGAAAATTGGCAAACGGTTAGTTCTGCGCCATGAACTACTAGAGGAATTCTTAAAAATTATCGGTGTAAGTACTGATAATATTTACCGAGATGTCGAAGGGATTGAACATCACTTAAGTTGGGATGCGATAGACCGAATTGGCGATCTCGTTCAATTTTTTGAAGAAGATACCAAGCGAATTGAATTGCTTAGACAAGTTCAAAAGAAAAATGAAACCGAACCAAAATAACACCAAAAATCTATCTAATCTGGATAGATTTTTTTGTTTCTCGTAAGAGAATAAAATATAAGCCAAATCCAATTTAATAGCGAAAATTGAATTATGAATGGGATTATATTGTCTAATTAATCACTTAGCCTACATTAATGCATATGGTAGTAAGAAAGGGTAGGAGGTGTGTTGATTGGATTTTGATGGTGTTTTTGCTGGTGGTGGAATAAAAGCGATTGCTTTTGTAGGTGCTTTGGAAGCAATGGAGAAAAAAGGTGCGAAATTTAAGCGTTTAGCAGGTACAAGTGCAGGTGGTATTTTTTCTGCTTTAATAATAGCAGGATATACGAGTAAAGAAATATACGAAGAACTCGACAAGGTAGATTTTCAACATTTTTTAGATCCAAAAGCGTCAATTTTGCCATTCTCTTTTATGAAATGGCTTGGATTATATAAGCGACTTGGCCTTTACAAAGGATTAGAGTTTGAAGAGTGGCTAACAGAGATGTTACAGAAAAAGGGGATTTCAACCTTTGGAGATATAGAGCCAGGTTCCCTCCGATTAATAGCTTCGGACTTAACAAGAGGTCGTCTAGCTATTTTACCTGATGATCTTCCTCAATATGGGATGGTACCAGAAAAATTTTCAATTGCCCGTGCAGTTAGAATGAGTAGTAGCTTACCTTATTTCTTTGAACCAATAAAAATTTATGATGGGAAAGGACAACCGTCAATATTCGTTGATGGGGGTGTCTTAAGTAATTTTCCGATCTGGTTATTTATGAAAAAGAAAGCTATGAGGTTAGATCGACCTGTAATCGGCTTTAATTTAACGCCAAATCTAGACAAATTGCCTCCGAATAAAATAACGAACGCGGTTGAAATGTTCACCTCTTTATTTAAAACGATGCGAACTGCTCATGATATGCGTTATATTTCTGAAGAACATGCAAAAAATATCGTGTTTATTCCGGTAGATAACGTAAGTACGATTGACTTTGATTTAAAGAAAGAGGAAAAAGAGGCGTTAATTACATTAGGAAGAGAAAAAACAGAGACTTTTTTCAAAACATGGCACTAAGAAAAGCGTAAGGCAGTTAGATAGTTTTCTGCGAAAAAATTTTATTATTATCTTGAGACCTAGATATATCATATCTTTCATCGCTATTTTATAAGCAACAATCTTTGAGAAACAGCCTTTCAAAAGATTGTTGCTATTAGCTTTTAGGTTATAACCAAGCGAATGCTTGGTTCTTCACGCTTTGCGTGAAGCTTTTGAGAATAAATTAGCCCATGGGACAAATGAATTGGTCCAACGGGCTTATTTATTCTCAAAAGACGACCTAAAAAGCAACGGAGTTTACGAAAACAGCCAAAGAAAAAATCGAGCATTTAAAAAAGTGCTCGATTTTTCCTTTTATTTTTCTTTCCTTCAATCACAGTTAATGTAACGTCCGTACGCTTCTTAATAAGAGGACGGGAAAATTTTTCGTTTCTTTTTTCTTTTTATGAGGAATGACATTGCTTTTAGATGAAACCTTGACTCTTTTTGGCTGAGGCTGTGAGCTATAATAATTACCAGAACTAAGTTTATGTGCTAAAAATTTCTTTACTAAGAAGAAAATGATAGCTACGAAGACGATCATGAATAATGCTTGTTGAAATAATGCTACTGGCTCCGTATAAAGCCGATAAAATAATCCAATGATAGATAAACCTAAAACACATAAAATAAGTGGATGAAAAGAATATCGAGTCATTTTGCTCACCTCCATGTTAATTTTACAAAATGAAAAATACAAAGTATAAAGAACATTGAAAAAACCTTGCGCATTTTAGCTTTTAGTATGTTTCTTATATTATGCATAACCTGGGTTAAATGGAACAACTTATAATTATATTCTACATTAAAGAAGCATTTCCCTCTAGGAAAATAAACTTTCTACTATATAATATTCCCATTTTTATCAGCATTTACACTTCTTTTTTGAGTGAATTTTAATTGCTATAGTTTCGATTAAGAACGGTCATACTATTCGATGAGGTGATAAAAAAATGGAAAGCTTGAACAGAATAAACATGAAGAACCGATGAGTTTCAATGCAACGGTTGCTTCTATTGGATTTTTCGGTGGCTTAATCTGGAGTTTTGTTGGCTATTTGGCTTTTTTCTTTAATTTTATTCGGGTTGGTCCAGCTTTAGTATTAATGCCTTGGGCCTTGGGAGATTGGAAGAACGGTTATATCGGCCAATTAGTAGGGATTGTTGTTATTGCAATCCTATCGATTGCTGTTGCGTTCTTGTACCGATTTATATTGGCGAGATTTAATAGTATTTGGCCTGGACTTGCCTTTGGCGCTGGGTTATGGCTACTCGTGTTTTACTTCTTAAATCCCATTTTCCCAGGTTTAAAATCACTTGCTAATTTGGATTTAAATACGATAGTCACTAGTTTTTGTATTTACATACTTTATGGCCTTTTTATTGGCTACTCGATTTCTTATGAGTTTAGTGAACAGCAGAAGTAGCAAGAGGTTAACCTATTCAAAAAGGTTCAGCATATGATAGAATGTCCAATAGGGCATTCTTTTCGTTTTGACTTTAATTACCACTTGTGGCGGTGAAATGATGAAAAAGATATTAATTTTGAATGGACCAAACTTAAACAGGCTTGGCAAGCGGGAACCACATATTTATGGTTCAGAAACATTAGCAGATTTACAAGTTAGTCTTGAAAAGCTTGCTAAACAATTAGCTTGTGAAATTGCCTTTAAACAGTCTAATCATGAAGGTGAGATTATTGACTTAATCCACAAAGCTGAAGATAAAGGATATGAAGGATTAATAATAAATCCAGGTGCATTTACACACTATAGTTATGCAATTAGGGATGCTATTGCAAGTGTGTCATTTCCTACAGTTGAAGTTCATATCTCAAATGTTCATGCTAGAGAATCGTTTAGACACCAATCTGTTGTATCACCAGTTACTATAGGTCAAATTGTAGGTTTAGGAACTAAAGGTTATAAACTTGCCCTATTGTCATTAGTAAAGGAGGATTTTTGATGGAAAGATTAGTAAGGCTCCGCGAAAGTTTAAAAGAGAATGGAATCGATGGGGTTTTAGTCACGAGTGGCTATAATCGCCGTTACATCACAGGCTTTACAGGAACAGCTGGGGTTGCTCTTATTACTGAAAAAGAAGCAAAATTTATTACTGATTTTCGTTATGTTGACCAAGCGGCTGAGCAAGCTGTTCACTTTGAAATTGTTCAACACAAAGCGTCGTTAGTAGAGGAGATCGCAAATCAGCTTAACGAGTTAGGTATTAAAAAACTTGGCTTTGAGAAATCACACGTATCCTTTGCTCAATATGAGGAGTATCAAGCTGCTTTCACGAATACAACCCTTGTGCCTATTAGTGGATTGATTGAAAATTTACGCTTGCTTAAAGATGAACAAGAGATTAAGATACTAAAGGAAGCTGCAAAAATTGCTGACGCTGCCTTTGAGCATATTATTACGTACATAAAACCAGGGCTTACAGAATTAGATGTGTCGAATGAATTAGAGTTTTTCATGAGAAAACAGGGAGCAGTTTCATCATCATTTGATATTATTGTTGCTTCAGGGCTGCGCTCAGCGTTGCCGCACGGTGTTGCAACAAATAAGGTAATTAAAACGGGTGAGCTTGTAACCTTAGATTTTGGCGCATACTATAAAGGATATTGTTCAGATATTACCCGAACAGTTGCCGTCGGAAAACCATCAAATGAGCTAGAAAAAATATATCAAACAGTCCTAGAAGCGCAACTTAGAGGAATGAATGGTATTAGACCGGGAATGACTGGTAAAGAAGCAGATGCCCTCACTAGAGATTATATTACAGAACAAGGTTATGGCGAGTATTTTGGACATTCAACTGGTCACGGTCTAGGAATGGAAGTCCATGAAGGTCCCGGCCTTTCTATGAAGTCAGATACAATTCTACGACCAGGAATGGTTGTTACTGTTGAACCTGGAATTTATATTTCTGGAGTAGGTGGCACTCGTATTGAAGATGACACAGTTATTACGGAAAATGGAAACGAAACATTAACTTATTCTACAAAAGAATTATTAATAGTAGGCGAATAAGGGGAAAAATTAGGAGGAAAAGCTATGATTTCAGTAAATGATTTTAAAACAGGTTTAACAATAGAGGTTGATGGAGGTTTATGGCAGGTTGTTGATTTTCAACACGTAAAGCCAGGAAAAGGTGCAGCTTTTGTACGTTCGAAACTTCGCAATCTTCGCACAGGTGCGATCCAAGAAAAAACATTCCGTGCAGGAGAAAAAGTTTCTAAAGCACATATCGAAAATCGTCGTATGGCATATCTTTATGCAAGCGGTGATGTTCATACATTTATGGATAATGAGTCTTATGAGCAACTTGAATTATCTTCAGCACAATTACAATATGAATTAAAGTTCTTAAAAGAAAACATGGTCGTACAAGTCATGACATTCCAAGGTGAAACTCTTGGTGTTGAATTACCTAATACAGTTGAGCTAAAAGTTGCTGAGACAGAGCCTGGTATTAAAGGTGATACTTCTTCAGGTGGTACTAAGACAGCTGTTCTAGAAACAGGCTTAGTTGTACAAGTACCATTCTTTATTAATGAGGGTGAGTTACTTTTAATTGATACTCGTAATGCAGCTTATATGTCAAGAGCTTAAATAAAACTGGTTAATCACGCAAAAAACCTTTCATTAAATGAAAGGTTTTTTGACTTAGAGGGACTACCTCTCTCAAGTAAAGTGACTTGCATAGGTCGACAACTGTCGATCTTTTTTGTCGAGAAAAAGGTTTTAAGAATTTTCAAAAAACAAGCATTGTTTTCTTTAATAACGGGTATGTATGGTTGTAAGGTGTTATTAAATAATAAAGGGGTGTTTATTATGGACAAAAAAGTGAAGAAATTCAAGGACGGACTGCAAATTTCATATTACGAATTCTCTAAAGATATTGTTTGTGTAGAGGTAAACCAGCACGGGAAGAACATGGGTCAATTTTGTTCAGATGTATCATACTTCGAAGAGTGGGATGAGAACGATCTACTCCAATTAACCGAAACGCATATTAAGCAAGTGAAAAATTCGGGGAACTCTAAAAATAAAAACCGCAAGAAAATTGACCAATACGAAATTGAATATTACTCATATTTTGATGGGATGTTCTGTGTCGATGTTTATAAGGATGATAACCAAGTTTGTGCCTTTTGTTCGGATAAACATTCTTTCGAAGAGTGGATGGAAGAAGAAGCAGCATTATTAAGTGTGATCCAGGGGCAAATTAGATGAAGTGTAGAGTGTAGAGTGTAGAGTTTTCGAAAGCAAAACTCTATCAAAGACTCTACACTTTCAACTATAAACTAAAGACTAAAGCACGTACTTACATTAATTGTAGGTAGGTGTTTTTTTTGCTGTTCTAAAATTAATTCGTATTCATAAGCTTGTACTACACGTGAAAAAACAAAACTGTTAATTACGCATTTGGGGTGGAGTAAATGAAAAACTGGCTTGCTGCTGTAGAAACAGCTGTTCTCGGAATGGTTATTTTAAGAATGATTTCTGGGTTAATTGAAATTACCGCTGCAACTCTAATGCTGAGATTTAATGCAGTTGATAAAGCGGTCATGATTAATGCATCGTTAGCAATCGTTGGTCCAATTATTTTAATTTTAACAATGAGTATTGGCTTAGTTGGAATGGCGGATAAGCTCTCCTTTAGTAAACTCTTTTTAATTGGTTTAGGAGTTTTACTTATTCTAATTGGAGTTCGACGGTAAACCATTCAATTGATAGTCATATTATGGTCAAGCCTGCATACATTTTCAATAGTAAGACAAGTTAATGAACTTCATTACTAGTTTTGACTGGCTAATTATTTTATACAAGTCTAAATGGAAGTTGGGTTTGAGATGAATGAGATTTTAGCTGTTTTACCAGAAAAAATCAAAGAAATTGTGATGAACTTACCTGCTACCATCAGGGAACGGATTGAAGAAATAAGAATTCGGATTTCTCGACCGCTTGAAATTGTGGTTGATGGCAAACCTGTTTTTCCAAGTCAGTTCGATAACCAATATCTTATTTCAGCTAGTGACGCAATACATTTACTTAATCAGTTAAGTGATTATTCTTTATACGCCTTAGAAGAAGAATTAAAAAGAGGGTATATAACCATCCGCGGGGGGCACCGTGTCGGGCTTGCTGGAAAAGTGATCACAGAAAAAGGACAAGTGAAGGCAATTCGCGATATTAGCTCGTTTAATATTCGGGTTGCTAGACAAAAGATTGGCGTCGCTGAAACCTATATCAATTATTTATATAACAATGATGAATGGCATAATACATTAATCGTTGGTCCGCCTCAAACAGGGAAAACAACATTGCTAAGAGATTTAGCACGGATTATCAGTGAAGGAAAAGGAGTTATTCCTTCGATGAAAATTGGGGTTGTAGATGAACGTTCTGAAATTGCAGGTTCTGTAAAAGGAATTCCTCAACACCGCTTAGGTCATAGAGTTGATGTTCTCGATGCTTGTCCCAAAGCTGAAGGAATGATGATGCTGATTAGATCAATGAGTCCTCAAGTTCTGATAGTAGATGAAATTGGCAGAAAAGAGGATAGTGAGGCGATTATGGAAGCCATTCATTCCGGTGTGAAAATTATAACAACTGTGCATGGAAATAAGTTGGAAGATGTTATGGATCGACCAACCTTAAGACCATTGTTGAATATGAATGTCTTTACGCGATGCATAGAGTTAACGAGGGGCTTTCAGCCTGGTAAAGTGAAGCGAATTAGGGATGAAAACGGAAAAGACGTGGTGAGGATACAGTGAAAATACTAGGAGCTATTTTAATTTTAATCGCTACAACTTGGGTAGGTTTTGAGTTTGCTAGAAGGTTAACGGAACGACCAAGACAACTAAGACACTTAAAAGTTGCCTTGCAATCTCTTGAGTCCGAGATCATGTACGGGCTTACGCCGTTAGCTGAGGCTTGCGAACATATTGCCAAACAACTTCCAAAGCCGCTATCGTACTTTTTCACATGTTTTTCCGAAAGGTTAAATATGGGTGAGGTAAGTGTACATAAAGCTTGGGAGGAAAGTTTAAAGGATACCTGGCATTTAACTGCATTAGGAAATGGGGAGCTAGAAGTGATGAGCCAGTTTGGTGCAACGTTAGGTCAACATGATCGTGAGCATCAACAAAAGCAAATTCGCTTAACTTTAAATCATTTAGAAAGGGAAGAAGGAGACGCCATTGAATCACAAAACCGTTATGAAAAAATGCTGAAAAGCCTTGGTTTTTTATCAGGATTATTGATTGTTATTTTGATGATGTAGGCTTTTAGGCTGAGGAGGGAGAGAATCATGGGCTACGATGTTAACACAATATTTCAAATAGCAGGAATTGGGATTGTTGTTGCAATGATCCATACCGTTTTGAAGCAGATGGGTAAAGAAGACTGGGCTCACTGGGTAACATTAATAGGTTTTGTAGTTGTCCTTTATATGGTTGCTTCAATCGTTGATAACTTGTTTCAAAAAATAAAGGGTGTCTTTCTCTTTCAATAAGGGAGGTGTTCGCCATTGAAATTATACAGATAGTCGGCTTAGGGTTAATCACAACATTTTTAGCCCTAGTAGTAAAAGAACAAAAACCAATCTTTGCATTTTTATTAACAGTTTTCGTAGGCGTGCTAATCTTTATTTTCCTAATTGATCAAATTTATATGATTGTAACAATGCTTCAAAAGATTGCCGTAAATGCAAATATTAATATGGTGTATGTCCAAACAATCTTAAAAATTATTGGGATCGCCTATATTGCAGAATTCGGAGCACAAATTGCTAAGGATGCGGGTCAAGGTGCCATTGCTTCAAAAATTGAATTAGCTGGTAAAGTATTTATTTTAGTCATGGCAATTCCCATCATCACAGCAATCATTGAAACAGTTATTGGGCTTCTACCATACTAACGAAAATTCTCAGGATTTCTAAGTTAGGGGATTAAATCATGAAAAAATAATTATAATAGCAGTCTTAATGTTCTTTCTTCTACCTATTGTTGCACTTGCAGAACCACCACCCCAAGAAAATCTTGTAGAACAACAGCTTTCTCAATTAGGAGTCGATGAAATTAGAGAGTATTGGGAACAAATCGTTACAGAATATGGCGGTTTTTTACCAGAAAATCAAAAAGGCTCATTTATGGAATTTGTCCGAGGGGACAAACAATTCTCAATAAAAGAGTGGCTGCTTGGGTTCGTCCGCTATTTTTTTCATGAGCTGATTGTGAATGGTAAGTTACTTGGAACATTAATCTTATTAACTGTTTTTAGTGTAATACTCCAAAATTTACAAACAGCTTTTGAAAGAAATGCAGTCAGTAAAGTAGCGAATGCGATTGTTTATATGGTGTTAATGATTATTGCGATTAATAGTTTTTATATAGCAGTCAATTATGCGCAATCTGCTATTTCAATGATGATTAATTTTATGATTGCGTTGTTACCATTGTTATTGGCACTCCTGGCCTCTATTGGAAGCCTAACTTCAGTCGCTTTGTTTCATCCACTTATCATTTTGCTCGTAAATTCAAGTGGATTGTTAATCCAGCACTTTGTTTTACCTTTGTTGTTCTTATCAGCATTATTAAGCCTTGTTAGTACGCTAACAGATCATTATAAAGTTACAAAGCTAGCAAATTTATTGCGCAATATTAGTGTAGGTACTCTTGGTATTTTCCTGACAATATTTTTGGGGGTCATTTCCGTACAAGGAGCTGTTACCGCTGTTGCCGATGGCATTACCATTAGGACAGCAAAGTTTGTTACTGGCAACTTTGTACCTGTTGTAGGGCGCGTTTTTACAGATGCAGCTGATACTGTTATGGGGGCATCAATTCTATTAAAAAACACCGTGGGTATAGTTGGTTTGGCAATTCTACTGCTCATATGCGCATTTCCTGCAATTAAAGTTTTAACGTTAGCGATCATTTTTAATCTAGCCGCAGCGGTTCTACAACCCATCGGCGGTGGCGCGATCATCAATAGTTTATCAATTATTGGGAAAGCAGTGATCTTTATCTTCGCAGCTCTAGCAACGGTTTGTCTCATGTTCTTCCTGGCAATCACGATTATGGTGGCTGCAGGGAATTTATCACTAATGATGAGGTAAGAATTTCGGTCGAAGCACTGATAGGAGGATGAACAAATGGATAAGCAAGAAACAATGAAAGAAGTAGGTTCAACGATAGCTTTATCTCTATTTGTTATCGGGTTAATGTATTTCTTCATTTTTCTATAGAACTATATTCCAACCTAGAATTTACGCTTTACATTAGAAGGGAGGCGAGGAACGATGCAGTTTTTAACAGAATGGATTAGCAACATCATTCTACTTATCCTACTAGCAACTATTTTAGAACTCCTCTTGCCTAACTCAAGCTTGCAAAGGTATGTAAAGATGGTTGTTGGTTTGCTTCTGTTAGTCATTATTTTAACGCCACTATTATCAATTTTTTCTAAAGATGTTGATAGCTGGGTATCATCCTTAGGCTTTTCAAACCAATTAGAGGAAAATAATGTACAAATTTCTCTAGAAAATAAGAAAAGAGAAATACAAGAGGTAACTCTTGCATATATTTCAGAACAAGTGGCTGTCCAACTTAAGAGACAAGTAGAAGAGGGGATGATTACAAAGTTTGAAAAAGAGATAGTAGAAGTAGATGTAGCCTTAGAAGATTTTTTAGAAGAAGATGATTACCTAAATAGTATTACGAAAGTATCGATACGACTCAAAAGTATTGAAGACGAGGAAGAGATCGTAAGTGACATTGTACCAGCTGTAGCCCTCGTCAAAATAGATACAACCAATCGTGTAGAGCCAACCACTGAGCAAACGACAAATACAAAAGAGGTTCTTCAATATTTAGCAGCTTCTTGGTTGATACCAGTAGAAAAAATTGAAGTTTTAATGGAAGGAGGGAGTTTAGATCAATGACCAAAAAAGATGATAATGGACAATGGATCAAAAAACTTTTTACAAACAAGGACGAAAAGAAAAAAAGAAGTAGTCCCCTTCAATATTTAGCTATCGTACTATGTGTTGGTCTAGCGCTCATGATTTTTAGTAACTTCTCAAAACCAAGTAGTTTACAAGACAGTGTCCCAGTATTTAAAGAGGAGACGAAAGATACAGGCGAAGCTGTAACTGTCTTCACAAGTAAAACTGGGGAAGATCCAGTAACAATGCAAGACTATGAATATACTTATGAAAAGCAACTTAGAGACGCGCTAGAGGAGATTGTAGGAGTATCTGATGTTACAGTCATGATCAATCTACAAGAAACTGAAACAAAGATTTTTGAAAGAAATAAAAGTATTAAGGAACAAAAGACAGATGAGACGGATCGCGAAGGTGGCAAGCGTAACGTCGAAGATACTACTAGAGAAGATGAAGTTGTTATCATTCGAACTGGTGATAAAGAAGAGCCACTCGTAGCGAAAATAGAAAAGCCAACTATTAGAGGCGTTCTTGTGGTCGCTAGAGGAGTAGAAAATATCCAAGTCAAAACATGGGTAGTAGAAGCAGTGAGTAGAGTATTAGATGTACCTACACACCGAGTTTCAGTATTACCTAAGAAATCAAAGGGGGAATAAAAAATGGTATTAAAAAGACAAACAGTTTGGTTATTAACAATGCTTAGTTTAATTATTGTGTTATCGGTGTACTACATCACATCACCAATTCCAAATGATCAATTAGCGTTTGTAGGCGATGAGGCAGAAAGCCAAAAGGATGATACGTTTGTAGAAATTGGAGAACTAACAAAAGAAGAAATGGAAAACCTGTTAGATGACAATATTTTAACTAGCTTTACAAACGACGAAGTATTTAACACAATTCGTTTAGAACGCCAAATTGCAAGAGACCGCTTAAGTGCAGATTATGTCGCTGTAGTTGCTTCGGTTGATGCATCTGCAGATGTGCAGAGCCGAGCTATGGATAACATTGAAAGTTTACGAGTGTTAGCTCAAAAGGAAGAAATGCTTGAAACGTTAATTAAAACAAAGGGTTACGAAGATGTATTAGTTATTGCTGAAGGTGATGAAGTAAAGATCATCGTTAAGGCTAATGAACTTTCTAAGGAAGAGGCTGTTAAAATCAATTTAATGGCTCGTGAACAACTTGGAATTAACAATATCGCTGTTGCCTTCCAACCAAGCACTAAGTAAATAACAAAAACTGGGATTGGTCTAAGACGGCCAATCCCTTTTATTTATAAGGCTGTTTGTATGAAAACTCTTTTTGGCCAGAAGGCAACACTAAACTAAGCCCTCCACATTTCCATTTTTTTTGGGGGCTGAGGTTCCTTTATCTATTGTTTATTTTTTATTGTTAAGCAGTCTTGTCTTCAGTCAATTCAATACTGTAGCCTTTCCTCTTTAGATATTGAACCATCTTAAGTTCTTTGTTTTGTTCTTTCTGCTGGTAATAATCAGGGCCTAGTTCCTGATAGGGTTCTTTTGTTTTTAGTATGTTGTAAGCAATGGTCAAAAGTAAATGAGCAGATGCAATACGAGCTTTTGCTATCCCTTGTCGTTTCATAATTCTTTTGCGGTGTGCAGAGATACGGTTAACCTGCCTATCTGTGGCAAATGAACATTCTACGGCAGCCGTTCGCAGGGCTTTGTTCCCATAGGTAGTTTTACTTTTTTTTTTAATACCAGCACTCTCATAGTTTCCTGGACTTACACCAGCCCATGAGGCCAGACGCTTTGCTGATCCAAAGACAGACATGTCCACTCCCATTTCGGCTATGAAAATAGCGACTGAGTCTTTATTCACACCAGGTATCGTATCTAACAGTTCACATTCTTCTCGATAAGGAATGAGTACCTGATCAATCTGTTCGACTATTTTATCAATGGTCTCATCCAGGTAGGCAATATGTTCCCAATGGAAACGAAGCATATCACAATGATGTTTACGTATACGTCCATTTAGGGCTTCGTAAATTTCTGTTAGGGAAGCCTTAACTCTTGGATCCACCATTTGTTGAAGTGATTGAATTTCAATCTTTTCTCCGTTAATAAGAGCTTCGAGAATGCGACATCCGGTAACACCGAATATGTCTGAAAAAACAGAGGTTAGCTTAATGTTCGCGTCTTGAAGTATTTTGTGTATTCGATTACGCTCGGAAGTACGAGAATTAATTAGCTTTTTTCGATACCGAGTTAAATCACGTAAATCACGAATATCTTCAGGGGGAACAAAACTACTTTCGATTAACCCAGAACGCAATAATTTTGCCAACCATTCGGCATCTTTAACGTCTGTTTTCCGTCCTGGAACATTTTTGACATGTTGAGCATTGGCAAGTACCAGCTGCACATTATGTTCGAGTATATTCCAGACTGGCTTCCAATAAACTCCTGTGCTTTCCATTACCGCATCCGTTACTTCATGTGAAGTTAACCAATCACTTAAAGCTAGAAGACCGGACGTGGTGGTTGGAAAGGTTTGAATTTCTTTTTTAGGTCTCTTATCCAAAGGACCGAACAAAACACAAGCTACTACTGTTTCTTGGTGTACATCTAGGCCTGCACACCGCTCAATCATTGCTTCCATTTAAGCGTCACCTCATAAAATTATTAACAATACAAGTGACAGTCGATTCAATACAAAATTTTTGTATTCGTACTCCAGGCACATTAGATGGTTCTTCAAATCTGTCACAACCAGTTTTTCGTACAGGGTATCTTCTGAAGGGAAGATCCACCAAACAGTCTCCGGACTGGCAGTATTGTTAGAGTCATTATGGTCAGACAATAATGGGGCTAGACCTTTAAATTGGGGCAACAGCTATTTTAATGATAGATGGTGGCGGCGAGAAGCGCCGCCATGGGAGTTTTTCGTAAACTTTGTAGCTTTTAGGTCGTAACCAAGCATTCGCTTGGTTACGACCTAAAAGCTAATAGCAACCATCTTTTGAAAAGATCGTTACGAAAAAAAAACTTAAAGAATTAGCGATATATAAGTTGTTTATAATTAACTCTAATTTGGAATAAGCTATTGATGTGTAGTGTGGTGCTTTTACGCTTATTTTAAAAAGAAATTACACTTTTCACACCAATTCTTGTTTTAGAACTCAGTTTCCTCAAAGTTTGTTGCTTTTAAAATAGGTAGAATTTACATGATATAGTTGAGCGTCGAGTAATCTTAAGAACTAAATTACGATCAGAACCTTGCTATAGATGCAATTCTTATTTTATAGTGGTATAATACGACTTTGGTAAAGTAAAGGAAATATAACATTTTTTACTTAGTTTTTTAAGCTAAGTTTCTAATTCATTTTACTTAGGTAAGGGAGAGATCATCATGCAATGGAATGACTTAACAGAAGGAGCCAAAGCTGTCTTAGAACAAACACGAAATATGAAGAACGATCAAATTCAAATCGTTGAGTTCGAAGTAGGCTTTGTACAAGAGCTTGAATCAACTGATGATGCTACAAGTGGAGTATCAATCCAGGAAGAAGATTATCAGTCGTTGAAAAAATACACACAGGAAAATGAGTATGGTGATAAATTCCATATGGCAAGAAATAAGAATATTGTCAAAATAATCTTATTAGAAAATGGGAAAATTCCGGAAAATCTTTCAGAGTTTCCAGTTTTTAAACAATATAAGAAAGACGTTGCTGCAGTGACTGAAGAGCAGTAAACGTTTCTGGATGACCTAAATGGATAGGTCATCTTTTTTTGTTTGGCTGTTTTCGTAACTTTGTTGCTTTTAGGTCATAACCAAGCATTCGCTTGGTTATGACCTAAAAGCTAATAGTAACAATCTTTTTAGAAAAGAGCGTTTTTTTTGAAACGACAGCTAAAAAATGGAAGATTATTTTTTAGTAGAAAAATCTTTATGATAATGGTAAATTTGATATAGCAACAAATTAGTAGTAAGTCATAAGACAAAGTAAACAAAAAATGTCGAATAAAGTTCCAAAGTATAAAAAAATGTTGAAAAAGAAATGATGGAAAATAAACGAGGAGTGACGAATGATGATTAAAATTCAAGATATTCGCGAACTAATTAAGGCTATTGATCAATCAAGTATTGAAGAGTTTAAATACGAGCAAGAGGGAACAAAAATCACCCTAAGAAAAGAAAGAAAGCAGCTTGAACAAGTACAGCAGTTCGTTCAACAACCGGCACCAATCCCGCAACAAGTGGTTACTTCTATACCGCAGCAAGTTGAACAAGTGGTAGAAAGCGAATCGAAATCGGAAACACCAATTGCCCCAGCTGCTAATTTACATAAGATAACGTCACCAATGGTTGGTACATTTTATGCAGCGCCATCACCAGATTCAGACTCGTATGTCAAAGTAGGAAGCAAAGTGACTCAAGATTCTGTTGTTTGTATCGTAGAGGCGATGAAACTAATGAATGAAATTGAAGCAGAGATTAAAGGGGAAATTGTAGAAATTTTAGTTGAGAATGGACAACTAGTTGAGTACGGTCAAGAGCTATTTTTAGTGAAAGCAGAATAGGAGAGAAGCTTGATGATAAAAAAACTACTAATAGCAAATCGAGGGGAAATTGCAGTTCGGATTATTCGAGCTTGTCGCGAGATGGGGATTGAAACAGTTGCTGTTTATTCAGAAGCTGATAAGGAATCATTACATGTAAGGCTAGCAGATGAGGCTTATTGTATTGGGCCGACAGCTTCTGCAAAAAGCTACCTAGATTTTACTAATATTATGAGTGTTGCTACACTAACTGAAGTCGATGCGATTCACCCAGGTTATGGATTTTTAGCAGAGAATGCAGATTTTGCTGAGATTTGTGCTGAGTGCAATATCACGTTTGTTGGACCAAGTCCAGAAGCAATTAATAAGATGGGAACAAAGGACGTTGCTAGGGAAACGATGAAGCAAGCTGGGGTCCCGATTGTGCCTGGATCAAATGGAATTATTAAAAATATAGATGAGGCAATAGCGATCGCAAATGAAATCACATACCCAGTTATCATCAAAGCAACAGCTGGTGGCGGCGGAAAGGGAATTCGTGTTGCAAGAACTCAGGAAGAGTTAATTAAAGGTGTATCAATCACGCAGCAAGAAGCCCAAACCGCATTTGGCAATCCGGGAGTTTATATTGAAAAATTTATTGAAGATTTCCGACACGTTGAAATTCAAGTATTAGCGGACAACTATGGTAATGTTGTACATTTGGGTGAGAGAGATTGTAGTATCCAACGCCGTCTCCAAAAACTATTAGAAGAAACACCTTCACCAGCGATCACGGAGCTTAAACGAATAGAGATGGGCGATGCTGCTGTAGCTGCCGCTCAAGCGGTAAACTATTCTGGTGCAGGAACGGTAGAATTTATATTTGATCATAATACTGGTGATTTTTACTTTATGGAGATGAATACGCGAATTCAAGTTGAGCATCCTGTGACAGAAATGGTTACTGGGATAGACCTCATTAAGCAACAAATCCTCGTTGCTTCAGGGGAAGAGCTTGCTTTCAGGCAGGAGGATATAACCTTTAACGGTTGGTCGATTGAATGCCGTATTAATGCTGAAAATCCAGACAGAAACTTCATGCCTTCACCTGGTAAGATAACAATGTACTTGCCACCAGGTGGGTTAGGTGTTAGGGTAGATTCAGCAGCATATCCTGGTTACACGATCCCACCGTTTTACGATTCTATGATTGCAAAGGTAATTACTTATGGAGAGACTAGAGCAGAAGCAATTGCGAAAATGAAACGAGCTCTACATGAATTTGTTATTGAAGGTATTGATACGACAATTCCATTTCATCTAAGATTATTAGAAAATGAAACATTTGTTAGTGGAGACTTTAATACAAAATTTTTGGAACTGCACAATTTAACTGGTAAATAAATAATGGTAAAATTGGTTTGTACGAAGAACGATGATTCGTAGGAGGTTAATATTATGACTGAAAAAAATCATGTAATTGATATGGAAGAGCAACAGACGAAGCTAGGAAAAGTTGAAATTTCTCCTGAAGTAATTGAAGTTATTACAAGCTTAGCGGCAGCCGAAGTTGAAGGTATTGCTACCATGAGAGGGAATTTTGCAACTGGAGTAGCAGAGAAGCTAGGTAGAAAAAGCCACGGTAAAGGCGTAAAAGTAGATTTAGGTCAAGATGGGATTTCGGTTGATGTGTATGTTGTAATGAATTATGGGGTATCTATTCCTGATGTAGCTAAGAAAGTTCAAGATAATATTCATCAAACGTTAATCACTATGACTGCAATTGACTTAAGTGCTGTTAATGTACACGTTGTAGGTATTCAGCTTGAATCACAACAAGTGATTGTTGATAATCAAGAATAAGTAAACCTAAAGATGACTTTAGAAAGTCTACTTCTTTCGTATTATTTCTACGAGAAAGAGGTACGCCCTTCTTTAGTCGTCTTTTTATTTGGCTGAATTTTTGGGATGTGCTTATGAAATAATCCAAGGAATACTTGGTTCAATAGGCTCCTTTTGCTTTTTCTTAATAAATTTAGTATGTTTTTAAAATACTAAATAACAATAGAGTCCTGTAATGACGGACAAGAATATGGTATGATCAATTTTAGGAAAATGGTATGAATGATACATAAAAAGCCACTGCAATTATGAAGTTGGTATATTTATGAAATTCATTAATGTATTTTAAAGGAGAATTTTACATATGAAGAGACGTCTTGCCAGAGTTAAAGCCGTTCAGTCACTTTTTCAAGTTGATATGAGTGGAACCGATAAAGAGGAAGCAATAAGTAATGTACTAGAGGAAGATGAAGTAAAAGATACATTTCTTGATCAGCTAGTCTCAGGTACGTTAGAAAATTTAGAAGAGATTGATCAACTTTTCAAAAGTCATTTAGAAAATTGGAAAATTGACCGTGTTGGAAATGTTGACCGAGCTGTAATTCGGATGGCAATATTCGAAATGAAGTTTTTAGAAGATATTCCACTAAATGTTTCTTTAAATGAAGCGGTTGATGTAGCAAAAAGTTTTGGCGGGGATGAAAGCGGACGTTTTGTTAACGGAGTTTTATCGAAGGTAGCCGAAACTCTAAAAGCTTAGTATGTTGAGTGAATTTCATAATTCCCTTAATCAGCTACATATAGAACTTAAAAGCGAAAATAATATGAAATTCATTAATGTTAGACAGAATTGGGGAAATGATTTGGCTTTTCTAAGGCTCTTCTAATACATTATTTATTTTGGAATGCTTAGGCTTTTGCCAGGTGTCAAGCCAAATTTTTCTATAAAAAAGCGTAATGCTAAGGGGGAAATGAGGATGTCTGCAAAAATTATTAGTGGGAAAGATTTAGCGAAAGAAAAAAGGGAAAGCATGAAGAAGGAAGTTGAGTTACTTGCGAAAGAAGGAGTACAACCAGGTTTAGCAGTGATTTTAGTAGGAGAAGATCCCGCAAGTCAATCATATGTAAAAGCTAAGCAAAAAGCTTGTGAAGAAATTGGTATTTATTCTGTTCTTCATAAATTAGCTGACTCTGTTACAGAAACACAACTATTAGATGCAATTCAATCGTTAAATAATGATGATCGTATTCATGGGATCTTAGTTCAGTTACCATTACCGGCTCATATCTCTGAGAAGGCTGTAATTGAAAGTATCAGCCCCGCTAAAGACGTAGACGGCTTCCACCCAATTAGTGTAGGGAAAATGATGATTGGTGAAGACACATTTTTACCATGTACCCCGTTTGGAATCGTTGAGATGATTAAATCTCAAGAAATAGCTATTGAAGGGAAGCATGTTGTAGTTATTGGTCGTAGTAATATCGTTGGTAAACCAGTAGGACAATTGCTTCTTAATGAGAATGCTACGGTTACATATTGTCATTCTCGAACAAAGGATATGAAGTCTATTACAAAGCAAGCAGACATTCTAATTGTCGCGGTTGGAAAGCAAACTTCATTGATGCAAGCTATATGAAAGAAGGTTGTGTCGTAATTGATGTTGGTGTCAACCGGTTGGACACTGGTAAATTAGTCGGTGATGTTGTTTTTGAGGATGCAAAGGAAGTTGCGTCATACATTACACCAGTTCCTGGTGGAGTAGGACCGATGACGATTACTATGCTTTTATTTAATACAATTGAATCGGCAAAAAAATTAATCGTTAGTGTAAAGTAAGGGAGATGTTTCAATGTCAAATGATCAAATTTTTACCATTTCAGCATTAACAAAGTATATAAAACGAACATTTGACAATGATGAAATCCTATCTAATATATGGATAAAAGGCGAGATCTCTAATTTTAAAAAGCATAGCCGTGGGCATATGTATTTTACAATTAAAGATGATCATTCAAGAATTCAAGCGGTTATGTTTGCTGGCAATAACCGCTTCTTGAAGTTCATTCCAGAGGATGGGATGAATATAATTGTTCGTGGCAGTGTCACAGTATATGAAGCGACAGGTCAATATCAAATATATGTAAATGAAATGCAGCCAGATGGTGTAGGAAATTTATATTTGGCTTTTGAACAACTTAAAAAGAAGCTTGAAACAGCAGGTTATTTTCACGAAATGTATAAAAAGCCCCTTCCTAAAATTCCTAAGGAAATAGGAATTATTACCTCGCCGACGGGTGCTGCAGTACGTGATATTATTACAACTCTAAAAAGGCGTTTTCCGCAGGTTAGAATTACCCTCTTGCCTGTCTTGGTTCAGGGTACAGAAGCTCCAGCCTCAATTGTAAAAGCAATACAGCTAGCGAATGAAACCCCAGGAATTGAAGTCTTGATTGTTGGTAGAGGTGGCGGTTCGATAGAGGAACTGTGGGCATTTAATGAGGAGATTGTAGCTAATGCAATTTTCCACTCGAATATTCCAATAATCAGTGCAGTCGGACATGAAACTGATGTTACAATTGCTGATTTTATCGCTGATAAAAGGGCAGCGACACCAACTGCTGCTGCAGAATTAGCTGTTCCTCATTGGGAAGATCTTTATGATAAAATCAGTCAAAGGAAAATTAGATTGCAATCCTCTGTAGCTAAGAAATTGGAAGCCGAGCGAAAGAAATTGACGAATCTACAAAAATCTTATGCATTTCGCTATCCAGAACAGTTAGTTAAGCAAAAAGAACAACAATTAGATCGTACAATTGATAAATTACAGCGAAGCATGAAGTATTTAATTGAAAAGAAAAGAACGGCAATAGTAAACTTAGAAAAAGATGTTCAAATGAATCATCCTAAAACCCAAGTTTCTAAAGCAAAAGAGCAGCTTGAAAAAAACCATGCACTTCTCCAGCAACATTTAGGAAACCTAAAAAAAGAGAAGGAGTTTGAATTTAAACATTTGTTAACGAAATTAGAAGCTCTTAGCCCATTGAAAATTATGACAAGAGGCTATAGCTTAGCATATAAGGAAGATGGCGAGTTAATTAAAAGTGTTTCGAATGTCGCTGTTGGTGACGCAGTGAAAATTAAGTTAAAAGATGGATCAGTGTTATGCCAGGTTGACAACATTGAGAAGAACTGAGGTGTAAATAATGAGTGAAAAATTAAATTTATCATTTGAAGAAGCAATGGAAAAGTTAGAGGAAGTCGTTGAGAAACTTGAACAAGGTGACGTGCCGTTAGAAAAAGCAATTTCGATGTTTCAAGAAGGAATGACTTTATCAAAGTTATGTCATGATAAATTAAAAACAGTTGAACAAAGTATGGATCGGATCTTACACGAGGACGGGAAAGTTGAGCAAACAACTTTTCAGGAGGACTAACAGTGACAAAGTTAACTTTATCTTCTTATCTTGACGAAAGGAAAGGCCCACTAGAACAAATGATGCTTGATTCCGTGGAACGTTTGGATGTACCGGTGCATCTCAAACAAGCCATGTTATATTCCTTACAAGCTGGTGGCAAACGTCTGCGCCCAATGTTATTATTTGCCACTATAGAAGGGTTTGGAGAAAACTTTGAAAAAGGCATTTTTGTAGCAAGTGCGATTGAAATGATACATACCTATTCTTTAATTCATGACGATCTACCAGCGATGGATAATGATGATTTACGTCGAGGGAAACCAACAAACCATAAAGTTTTTGGTGAGGCTACAGCTATATTAGCAGGAGATGCCCTTTTAACATTTGCTTTCCAAGTGATTGCCACAATAGACCAGAATTTAGTTAGCGATATACAAAAAGTTAACCTAATTACTGAGCTTGCAAAAGCAGCAGGGCCAGAAGGAATGGTTGGCGGCCAAGTAGCTGATATGGAAGCTGAGAATAAACAGTTATCACTTGCTGAACTCGAGTATATTCACCACCACAAAACTGGAGATCTATTAAGTTATTCAATTATCGCAGGTGCCATTTTAGCTAATGCTTCTGAACGTGATGTAGAGAATTTACGGGAATTTGCCAAACATTTAGGGTTAGCCTTTCAAATAAAAGATGATATCTTGGACATTGAAGGCGCAGAAGAAAATCTAGGTAAACGAGTGGGCAGTGACATTAATAATGAAAAAAGCACCTACCCAAAACTTCTCGGCCTTGACGGAGCAAAGTGTAAATTGGATGATCATATTCTTAAATCTAAGGAATACTTATATAATGTAAGTATAAATAGTGAAAAATTAGAATTGTTAGTCAACTATATAATGGAGCGTGACCGCTAGTAGTTTAGAGTGTAAAGTTTAAAGTGTAGAGTGTAGAGTGTAGAGTGTTGAGTTAGTGTAAGTAAAGCTTCGTAGCAAAACCAAAAACTCAAAACTCAAAACTCAAAACTCAAAACTCAAAACTTATAAAGCTAGTATTTTCTAATTGTTGCTGGAGTATTTATCATGTATAATGTTGAAAAGTGAGTGGTGCAGTATTCTAGTCAGTCCTCCTTTCTCGAAGGCGGGCCTAAAAATCCGCTAAAGGGCACATCGATGAAGTTCCTAGTATTGGCTTGAGGCGCCCAGCCTTGGGTCATTGCTGGGAGTAAAGGAATTAGGGCGATCCACAATGGCATGTGGGCGTTGACCCTCTTTCCGCGGAGGCCAAATCTCGTGGCAATCTCTTGGGAATGAGTACGCTACGGTTTTCGGTATGAACCTGCTTAGCAAGTTTCCCCTTGTTTGCAGCGTAGCCTGCCTTGAGTGGAGTTAGAGGGGATTATGGATACTAAATTGTATACACTGTATGTTAATTAGTAATCCACATGAAATCTACTCTGCAAAAGAGGATAGAGGATGGTTAAGGGCTGTTGAGGAAAACTCCTAGACTGTTCGTAAGACATTTATAGGGGATTATAGTGCGTGCTAAGTGGTAATCCAGTCTAGCGTTTGGCAACAGCGTTAAGGCAGATTTAAAGGGAAACCGCCAATGTGGCGACACGTCGGTATTTGCTTGGGAAAACCTACTGGACCTAAGACGCAGTCTTTACTCTTTAAATGACCACTCACAAATACATATTCAGTTATGAGTTGTGAGTGTTGAGTTTTGAGGTACTTTAGGGAATTGCTTCGAAGCGAAACCCTAAAAGCTTTAAACTCAAAACTCAACACTCAAAACTATATAGATTGGTGTGTAATCATCGACAATGAATAAAATTAGAAATTCACTAAATTGGACGCTAGCGATTGCCGTTATCACTCTTGTGTTAGCGGCTCTTTTTTCAATCGTCTCAACCTTTATTCTAAGTGGGGTAACTTGGGGAGTCGGATTGCTAATCGTCCTAGTAATCGTCCTAGTTGGTGTAGTATTTGATACGATAGGTGTAGCAGCAACAGCTGCCGATGAAGCTCCTTTTCACGCGATGGCTGCAGAGCGTGTCCCTGGCGCAAAAGCGGCAGTTTTAATAACTAGAAATGCAGATCGATTTGCAAATTTGTGTAACGATGTAATTGGCGATATTGCGGGGATTATAAGTGGAACTGCATCGGCTTTTGTTGTCATGCAATTAGCGATGCAAATTGGTCAAGGGGATAATTCTACTTATCAGTTTTGGATTTCAGTTATATTTACTAGCGTAGTTGCAAGTCTTACTGTAGGTGGGAAATCATTAGGAAAAACGATTGCGTTGCAGTATGCAACACCGATTATTTTTCAGGTAGGTAGATTATTTTATTTATTAGAGGTAAAATTGAAAATAAATATTTTAAAAAATGGGAAAGACAGAGAGAAGAGGAAAAAGAAAGCCAAAAGAAAGTGAGGGTTTTTCTTGGATTTAACAAAAATAACAGATCCAAATTTTTTAAATAAGTATAGTAAAGAGCAATTAGAAGCGTTAGCTGTTGACATTAGAGGTTTTCTTGTCGAGAAGCTTTCAGTCACTGGAGGACATTTAGGCCCGAATTTGGGAGTGGTTGAGCTAACCCTTGCTTTGCATAAGGAGTTTAACAGTCCGAAGGATAAATTTATCTGGGATGTTGGTCATCAAGCCTATGTTCATAAAATCTTAACTGGACGTGCTAATCGATTTGATGAGCTGCGTCAATATAAAGGACTTTGCGGCTTTCCGAAGCGCTCAGAAAGCGAGCATGATGTTTGGGAAACTGGACATAGTTCTACCTCGTTATCGGCTGCAATGGGAATGGCTGTAGCAAGAGACATCAAAGGGACTGATGAAAAAATCGTCGCAATTATTGGTGATGGTGCCTTAACAGGTGGAATGGCTTTAGAAGCTTTAAATCATATTGGTCATGAACAAAAAGATCTGATCGTTATTTTAAATGATAACGAAATGTCGATTGCTCCTAACGTAGGTGCTCTTCATAATGTTTTAGGAAGACTTAGAACTGCAGGAAAGTATCAAAAAGCGAAGGATGAACTTGAGCAATTATTGAAGAAAATCCCTACATTTGGCGGGAAAATTGCTGCAACTGCAGAACGCTTAAAAGATAGCTTGAAGTATTTATTTGTTTCAGGAATGTTCTTTGAAGAAATGGGCTTTACCTATTTAGGTCCAGTTGACGGTCATAATTTAGATGATTTATTAGAAAATATTAAATATGCGAAAAAAACAAAAGGACCTGTGATTATTCATGTTTTAACGAAAAAAGGAAAAGGCTATGCCCCTGCTGAGAATGATGCTTTAGGAACGTGGCATGGTTTAGGACCCTATAAAATTGAATCAGGTGAAGTAGTTAAAAATCCTGGACCGCCAAGCTACAGTGCAGTTTTTGCCAATACGTTAGTAAAGGCAGCTAAAACCGATAACAGACTTGTCGCAATTACTGCTGCAATGCCAGGTGGAACTAGGTTAGATATTTTTGCAAAAGAATTTCCTGATAGGATGTTTGATGTTGGAATAGCAGAACAACATGCTACAACCATGGCTGGTGGCTTAGCTACTCAAGGTTTAAAACCTGTTTTTGCAGTTTATTCGACGTTTTTACAGCGTGGTTACGACCAAGTTGTACATGATATTTGTAGACAAAATCTGAATGTCTTTTTTGCAATTGATCGCGCTGGCTTAGTTGGTGCGGATGGTGAAACTCACCAAGGGGTGTTTGACATTTCTTTCTTACGCCACATCCCAAATATGACAATTCTTTCTGCTAAGGATGAAAATGAATTACAGCATATGGTTTATACAGCTACTCAGTATAATGACGGACCAATTGCTGTTAGATACCCACGTGGGAATGGTTATGGGATTAAAATGGATGAAGAGCTAAAACAAATCCCGATTGGTAAATGGGAAGTCCTCCGAGAAGGAAATGATTTAGCGATATTAACATTTGGAACTACAGTCCCAATGGCCGAAGAAGCAGCGGAGATATTAGCAAAAGAAGGAATTTCAGTTAAAGTGATTAATGCTAGATGTATTAAGCCATTAGATGAGGAAATGCTTCTAGATTTAGCTAGTAAGAATTATTCAATTTTAACGATTGAAGAGGCGGCGCTTCAAGGTGGATTTGGAAGTGCGGTATTAGAATATTATCATGATCATTCTTATCATAATATGATTGTAGAAAGAATGGGAATTCCGGATCAATTTATCGAACATGGTAGTGTCAATAAGCTTTTAGCTGAAATTGGCATGACAACAAAAGATGTTGTTACTAACGTTCAAAAGATGATCCCTAGAAAACAACAGAGGGCATAAGCTATGGCAAAAAAAGAAAGAATTGATGTTCTCTTAGTTGATCGTGGATTAATTGAAACGAGAGAAAAAGCAAAGAGGTCTGTTATGGCAGGCCTTGTGTTTTGTAATAATGAACGAGTTGATAAGCCAGGAGCAAAAGTAGACCAAGATGCGGAATTATTAGTGAAGGGAGACCTACTCCCTTATGTCAGTAGAGGTGGCCTAAAGCTTGAAAAGGCAATAGAAGAGTTTCAATTTGACCTAAAAGAAAAAATTGTCTTGGATATTGGCTCCTCTACAGGTGGTTTCACAGATTGTGCTCTTCAAAATGGTGCTAAGCTCGTCTATGCTGTGGATGTAGGGTATAATCAATTAGCTTGGAAATTAAGGCAAGATGAACGTGTCGTGGTTATGGAAAGAACAAATTTCCGCTATGTAACAAAAGACAACTTCACCAAGGGGCTTCCTAACTTTGCTACTATTGACGTCTCTTTTATTTCCTTACGTATTATTTTACCAGCATTGGCTAATGTTTTGGAAAAAGGTAGTCATGTGTCTGCGCTAGTAAAGCCCCAATTTGAAGCCGGTCGTGAGGAAGTTGGGAAAAAAGGCATTGTTAGAGATGAACGAGTTCATCGAAAAGTTTTAGAAGAGATCGTGAGTTTTTCTTTAAACCTAGGGTTTGATGTACGTGGATTGTCTTATTCACCTATTAAAGGTGGAGAAGGAAATATAGAGTTTTTACTACATCTTTATTGGACAGGCACTACTGAACCTGGAGATAATAATATTGCTTCAATTACTGAGTTAGTCTCAGAAGCACACCATAAATTAAAACAGTAAGGCTTTACGGACAGTATTTACTAGTAAATACTGTCTTTTCTTTGTCTATTTTTATCTAAATACGGTAATGAATTACGTAATTAATTATTTTCGCTACTACGTTTAGCCTTGATATTGAACGGTAAAGGTAATTATGAAATTCCTCATGAGAAGACTAATTAAAATCTGATTTCTTCATGGATAATATACAATTACCTCGTTGTATTATGTATAAAAATAAGTTAATATACAATTAGAAGCTTGTATATACCTACCTAAAAAGGATATACAGGCCAATTGGAGGAGATAGAATTGAATAAAGGACAACGTCATATTAAAATTCGTGAGATCATTGCTAATAGAGAAATTGAAACTCAAGATGAACTGGTTGATCATTTAAAAAGTGCAGGATTTAATGTTACGCAAGCCACTGTCTCTAGAGATATTAAGGAACTTCATCTTGTGAAGGTTCCTATGCAAGATGGAAGGTACAAATATAGCTTACCGGCTGATCAGCGTTTTAATCCTTTGCAAAAGTTAAAACGCTCTCTTATGGATAGCTTTGTCAGTATTGATCGGGCAAACAATTTAATTGTTATGAAAACGTTACCTGGAAATGCCAATGCGGTTGGTGCTTTAATTGATAACCTTGATTGGAATGAGATATTAGGAACTATTTGTGGTGATGATACGATATTAATTATTTGTCGTACAACTGAGGATAGCCCGATATTAAGTGAACGTTTTTTAGAAATGCTTTAGGCAAAGCATTATAAGAAGGAAGTGAAATACCGTGTTAATTGAACTATCCATAAAAAACTTTGCCATTATTGAAAATTTAACTGTCCCCTTTGATAAAGGTTTAACAGTATTAACTGGAGAAACAGGGGCTGGTAAATCGATTATTATTGACGCACTTAGTTTACTAATAGGTGGAAGAGGATCTGCTGAATTTGTCCGTTACGGAGCGAACCGTTCTGAAATCCAAGGCTTATTTTTTATTGAAAATACTGCGCATGATATATATGAAAAAGCACTTCAGTTAGGGATTGAAATAAATGATGATCAGATGGTCGTTTTACAAAGGGATATTACTTCACAAGGCAAAAGTATTTGTAGAGTAAATGGAAAGCTTGTGACTTTAGGTATTCTTAGGGAGTTAGGTGAGTCCCTAGTTGATATTCACGGTCAACATGAGCATCAACACTTGCTGCAGGTGGAACGCCATCTCTCTCTTCTTGACCAATTTGTAGGGGAAAAAATGAGGGACTCAATTAGTGAATACCGGAATATCTATAAGAAATTTGTTGAGTTAACAAATCGTGTGAAACAATTTTCTGAGAATGAGCAAAAACTTGCTCATCGTTTAGACCTCCTTCAATATCAATTAAAGGAAATTGAAAAGTCAAAGTTAAAGCCAGAAGAAGATATTCACCTAGCTGAAGAAAGAATGAAGTTAGCAAATGGCGAGAAATTATATAAAACCATTCATGACTGTTACCAGGCTCTCTATGGAGATGGCAAGGGGTTAGAGTGGATAATGTCAGCTATGAATGATGTAGAAGAAGCGGCCGCGATTGACAAACAGCTAATTACCCTAAAGAAACAATTAGTAATTGTTATTTTCTGCTAGAGGAAGCGACATTTTCATTGCGGGATTACTATGAACAAATTGAATTTGACCCTAATCGTTTAAATTTAATTGAGTCAAGACTGAATGAAATAACACAGTTAAAACGTAAATATGGCGCGGATGTTAATGATATTTTAGAGTACTCTGCACAGATTGAAGAAGAGATTGACCATTTACTTAACCGCGAAGAAAAGATTAAAGAGCTTGAAAATCAACTAGACGATATATGCCATGATCTATACCTAGAAGCGAAGAACTTAACGCAACTTAGGGTAAATGCAGCTGAAGGATTAGTCGCTAAAATCCATCAACAACTAAAAGAGCTATATATGGAGAAAACTAAATTCCATATTGAAATTAGTGATAAACCTGCTTCACTTAGAGATCCTTTGATAGATGGTAATCATGTACATTTTCAGGCAGATGGTATTGATAAAGTAGAGTTTTTACTTTCAACTAATCCAGGAGAACCACTAAAGCCGTTAGCGAAAATCGCTTCTGGTGGTGAGATTTCACGTATCATGCTTGCATTAAAATCAATTTTTTCTGCTCATCACGGTGTAACATCTTTAATATTTGATGAAGTCGATACAGGAGTTAGTGGACGAGTTGCACAAGCAATAGCTGAAAAAATTTATACTATTTCTACAAATTCGCAAGTGCTATGTATCACCCACTTACCTCAAGTTGCTGCTATGGCGACGACTCATCTTTATATTTCTAAAGAGCAATTTGAAAATAAAACGGTTACAAAAGTGTCAACATTGACACAAAATGAACAAGTTGAAGAATTAGCCAGAATGCTATCTGGAGCTGAAACAACAAACTTAACCCGCGAAAATGCCAAGGAATTATTGGCACAAGCTGAAAATATTAAAGATGTATATGTAAAGCTAACCAATTAAGGTTAGCTTTTTTCTTGTTTAGGAGTTATAAATACAGTGCTTAGAGGCAACATTAATATTACAGCCAAACATGGAGGTGTAGGTTAGGAGCGAGGAGAGTGAAGAAAAATTCATGATAGAAACTAGAAAAATTATAGGTGTAATTCTCCTTGTTTTTATAATCAGTATCGGCTTTGTAAAGCCGGTCCAAGAGTACGTAAGTATCCCGAAGGAGTTGGTTCTAATTGAAGGCCAACAACAATCTTTGCAAAAAGCTTTACCTGTATTTAAGATGTCCTCAAACAATGAAATTGTTACAGTAGATGAGGATCAATTTACAGTGAATGCAAATAGCCAAGGAGATGCAAACGTGACAGTTACAGTGGGAGGGGCTCCTGTAAAAAATGTCGATGTACGTGTATTAAAAGATATAAAAGTAATCCCCGGTGGACAATCCATTGGAGTAAAATTGAACACTCTTGGTGTATTAGTGGTCGGGCACCATTTGGTCGATAGTGAGGATGGAGAAAAGTCTCCTGGAGAGCTTGCTGAAATTGAGGTAGGCGACATTATTACCAAGATTAATGGTAAGAAAATTGAAAATATGAGTGAAGTGACTCCATTAGTTCAAGAAGCTGGAGAGAAAAAGGATAGCTTAAAACTTGAAGTAATAAGAGATGATGAAGTGCTACAAAAAAAGTTAACACCACTAAAAGCTAAAGGGGAAAGTTCTTATCGTTTAGGCCTATATATCAGGGATTCTGCAGCTGGTGTGGGAACTTTGACGTTTTTTGAACCACTTTCAAAAAATTATGGAGCGTTAGGTCACGTTATATCCGATATGGATACTCAAAAGCAATACGTGTGAATGATGGTCAAATTGTTAGTTCTTTGGTAACTTCAATCGAAAAAGGCAGTAATGGTGATCCTGGTGAAAAACTTGCTCGTTTTACTAATGATCGCAAAATTTTAGGAACAATAACGAAAAATAGCTCATTTGGGATATTTGGAAAGCTACATGATCCAATCAAAAATAATGTTGCAGATGAGGCATTGCCAATAACCCTATCACATCAAGTTAAAGAAGGACCAGCAAAGATTTTAACGGTTGTTGAAGGAGAAGAAGTTAAGGAATATGATATCGAAATAGTTAGCTCAGTCCCACAAAAGTTTCCAGCAACAAAAGGAATGGTTATAAAAGTAACCGACCCTGAGCTACTAGAAGCGACTGGTGGGATCATTCAAGGGATGAGTGGAAGTCCGATCATTCAAGATGGCAAGGTGATTGGTGCTGTTACTCACGTATTTGTTAATGATCCAACAAGTGGTTATGCATGTCACATTGAGTGGATGCTCCAAGAAGCTGGAATTGATATCTATAAAAAGAAAAGGCTAAGGCGAGTTAATAACTCGGCCTTCGCCTTTTTTTATGCTATTTTGAAAAAACAACAAAGTTTACGAAAAACTGCTTTCAGGCTTCTTGGATTTTCTGTGAAACACCAAAATTTTGTAAAATACATTCAAATAATTTCAAATACATGTTATTATATACATAAAGACAAAGATTTTTCGACAAATATACTGTTGTAGTGTTGTCAAGTATCGAATGTAGTCGAAAATAGAAGGAAAACGTATATTTCGTTAAAAAAATAAAGATTTTTAATATTTTTTAAAAAAATTAAAGGAATTTTGATCCGATTGTCGAATTTGTTTTGATGGATGCAATAAAAGTAAAATTTAATATATCAGGGAGGAACAATCGGTGCAAAAAATTAAAGTTTGTATTGCAGATGATAATCGAGAACTAGTAAGTTTGCTTGAAGAATACATTTCAAGCCAAAATGATATGGAAATAGCAGGTGTTGCATATAACGGGCAAGAATGTTTATCCTTGGTCCAAGAAGAGCAACCTGATGTATTAATTTTAGATATTATCATGCCTCATCTTGATGGATTAGCAGTGTTAGAAAGATTAACACAACAAAATTTATCTAAAAGACCAAATATTATTATGTTAACAGCATTTGGGCAAGAAGATGTGACGAAGAAAGCGGTCGAGTTAGGTGCGTCTTATTATATATTGAAACCTTTTGACATGGAGACTTTAATTAATAAAGTAAAAGAGGTAAGTGGAAAGTCGCAACCAATGATCCAACATAAAAACACTTCTTCAATGCATTTTACAAGAAAAGAACCAAAACAATTTAATTTAGATGCAAGTATCACTAGCATTATTCATGAAATAGGTGTACCGGCTCATATTAAAGGATATATGTACCTTAGAGAAGCGATAACGATGGTCTATAATGATATTGAATTATTGGGTTCAATTACGAAGGTACTTTATCCTGATATCGCCAAAAAGTTTAACACAACATCAAGCAGAGTAGAACGTGCGATACGTCATGCGATCGAAGTAGCATGGAGTCGTGGAAATATTGAGTCAATTTCAAGTTTATTTGGCTACACGGTCAGTCATACGAAGGCGAAGCCGACGAATAGTGAATTCATCGCTATGGTAGCTGATAAACTTCGAATTGAACATAAAGTATCATAATAGTATAATTTTGGCTCCCCCATTTGATCTATGGGGGGCTTTTTTTGTGGTCATACTCAACCAAGTAATTGAAATGGCCTGACTACAAAGAATTTGCGCAAAGAGGTTAACTTGGTAATATTATGTTTAAGTAATTATATAACAGAGTGTTGCTATATATATAACAGTTAATTTTTGGCTTAAGAAAAATTATTTAGTGAAAAAGGTTATTTCTTATAGTTTTAAGATAGTTCACTGTTTTGTCATATACAAATGGTGAAAATAATTATATAATGAAGATACGAAACAAGGTAATACAGCATAAAAAAATCTCATAATACAGATAATAAAGAGGTTAATGTAGTGCCTTTAGAAATAACCAAATTAATCTTAGTTTACTAAAAAAATTTAATATGCAATGTGAATAAAATCACACTTTCATATTAATGGCAGAGAGGGAGATGTTAAATGGAAGCTTGGAAAGAATTTAACACTGGGGAATGGACAGAAAAAATTGATGTTAGAGATTTTATTAATAAAAACTGGGATCCATATACAGGTGACGATAAATTTTTAGTTGGTCCTACAGCAACAACGAAGGAGCTTTGGGAGCAAGTATTAGAATTGATGAAAAAAGAGCGTGAAAATGGTGGAGTATTAGACGTTGATACTAAAACTATTTCAACAATTACTTCTCATGCACCAGGGTACATTAATAAAGGTAAAGAGCAAGTTGTAGGTTTACAAACAGATGCTCCGTTAAAGCGCTCGATTCAACCAACTGGTGGTATTCGTATGATGGCATCAGGTTGTGAAGCTTATGGTTTTAAATTAGATCCAGAAATTGAAAAAATTTATACAGATTATCGCAAAACTCATAATTCCGGTGTATTTGATGCCTATACAAGTGAAATGCTTGCTGCTCGTAAAGCTGGGATTATTACTGGTTTACCAGATGCGTATGGCCGAGGTCGTATTATTGGAGATTATCGACGTGTCGCTTTATACGGGGTAGATTTTTTAATTGCAGATAAAAAAGCAGTGAAGAAGAGTTTAGAAAAAGTTGCAATGACAGAAGAGGTAATTCGTGATCGTGAAGAAATTTCAGAGCAAATTCGTTCACTTCAAGAATTAAAAGAAATGGCAGCTTCATATGGCCATGATATTTCTAAACCTGCAACAACTGCCAAAGAAGCGTTCCAATGGTTATACTTTGGGTATTTAGCAGCTATTAAAGAGCAAAACGGTGCTGCGATGAGCTTAGGACGTGTTTCAACGTTTTTAGATATTTATATTGAAAGAGACTTAAAAGCTGGAATATTAACTGAAGAAGAAGCACAAGAAATTGTCGACCATTTTGTTATGAAGCTTCGTTTAGTCAAATTCTTAAGAACTCCTGATTATGATGAGTTATTCAGTGGAGACCCAACTTGGGTTACTGAATCATTAGGTGGTATGTCATTAGACGGACGTCCGTTAGTAACGAAAAACTCTTTCCGTTTCTTATACACACTTGTTAACTTAGGTCCAGCACCAGAACCAAACTTGACTGTACTTTGGTCAACTGGTTTACCTGAAGCGTTTAAAAAGTTTTGTGCAAAATTATCAATTGAAACGAGTTCTATTCAATATGAAAATGATGACATCATGAGACCGGACTACGGTGATGATTATGGAATTGCTTGTTGTGTATCGGCAATGCGCATTGGTAAGCAAATGCAGTTCTTTGGTGCTCGTGCCAATTTAGCTAAAGCTTTACTTTACACAATTAACGGTGGTGTAGATGAAAAGTTAAAAATGCAAGTTGGACCGAAATTTGAAGCGATTACTTCGGAATATCTTGATTACGAGGAAGTTGTTGAGAAGTTTGAAAAGTTCCAAGACTGGTTAGCTGAACTTTACATGAATTCATTAAATGTTATTCACTATATGCACGACAAGTATAGCTACGAAAGAATTGAAATGGCTCTTCATGACCAAGAAGTGCTCCGTACAATGGCGTGTGGGATTGCAGGATTGTCAGTAGTGGCTGATGCGTTAAGTGCAATTAAGTACGCAAAAGTAAAAGTGATCCGTGATGAAGATGGAATTGCTACAGACTTTGAAATTGAAGGTGAATTCCCTCAATATGGGAATAATGATGCACGTGTAGATGACATCGCAGCTCATCTTGTGAAAAACTTTATGAACAAATTACGTAAACAACATACGTATCGTAACGCAGTACCAACGCAATCTGTACTGACAATTACATCAAATGTGGTTTATGGTAAGAAAACAGGTAATACACCAGACGGAAGAAAAGCAGGAGAGCCATTTGCTCCAGGGGCTAATCCAATGCATGGTCGAGATAAAAAAGGTGCATTAGCTTCCTTGAACTCAGTAGCAAAATTCCTTATGAAGATTGTCAAGATGGTATCTCGTGTACCTTCTCAATCGTACCAAAAGCTCTTGGTAAAGATGAAGAGTCTCGTGTTTCTAACTTGTCGGCAATACTAGACGGTTACGCATCACAAACAGGACACCATATTAATGTTAACGTGTTTGACCGTGAGCAATTATTAGATGCAATGGAGCATCCGGAAAAATATCCACAGTTAACAATCCGTGTCTCTGGTTATGCTGTAAACTTTATTAAATTAACAAGAGAACAGCAAATTGATGTTATTAACCGTACTTTCCACGAAAGTATGTGATCTAAATGTTAGGAAGAATCCATTCAGTTGAATCTTGTGGAACAGTAGATGGTCCTGGTTTGCGATTTATCATTTTCCTTCAAGGGTGTGCGATGCGTTGTGCTTACTGTCATAATCCTGATACGTGGAAGGTTAGTGGTGGAATTGAAAAGAGTGTAGATGAATTACTGGAAGAAGCAAAAGGGTACCTGCCTTATATGAAATTTTCTAACGGTGGTGTTACATTGAGTGGTGGAGAACCACTTTTGCAACCTGATTTTGTTCTAGAGTTTTTCAAAAAGTGTAAAGAAGCTGGGATTCATACAACCCTTGACTCATCGGGTTTTGTTCAACCAGCTAATCTTGAAGAAATACTGGAAGTGACAGACCTTGTTCTTTTAGATATCAAGCATATTAGAGAAGAGCAACATAAAAAGATTACAGGGGTGTCGAACAAGAATACACTAAAATTTGCAAAACTTTTAGACCAAAAGGGAATTCCGGTTTGGATTAGACATGTCCTTGTCCCTGGTCTCTCAACTGAAGAAAAAGATTTAAGTGATCTGGGTGAATTCTTAGCAACACTTTCTAATGTTGAAAAAGTGGAAATCCTTCCTTACCATAAAATGGGTGAATACAAATGGGAACAGCTAGGGTTAGATAATACGCTTGTTAACGTTATGCCACCAAAGTCAGACGAAGTGGAACGTGCATACGAATTATTAACAAAACAATGTAAATTAATAAACAATAAATAATAATTTTGGAGCATAGCGAATCAGCTATGCTCCTTTTTATTTAGGTGGATGAAAAAGGAAGAAATGACTCATACTAAATATGGAATCTATATTTTTAAAAAAAGTGGTGGCTTTAATGTTATCAATTGACAAAATTAAAGGCTATGCCTATCAAGATGAAAAGACAAAACGGCTGGTTGAGCGTTTGCCAATTAGGAGTATAGCTGTGTTAATTCATCAAGATATTGATATGGTAGCTGCTGAAATGCTTATTAAATGTGGAGTAAAGGCTGTAATAAACCTTAAGGCATCAATGAGTGGTTTATTTTTCCACAATGGTGTTGAGGTACTATTAGATGCAAAATCCCTGTTTTTGATATAGAAGAAGAGTTGCCGATAAATTTAGATAACCAATTAGTACTTATTAAAGACAGTTATTTATACCGATCTGTGAATGGTTCTTGGGTGGAGGTCACCCAATTATCGCGCTATAGCTATTCTAAAGTAAGACAATTAAAGGTCGTAGCAAACTCTCGATTCCCTGAACAATTTAAAGCCTTTGTGGGCAACTCCTTATTTTATGGTAAAAAGGAGCTTGATTTATTTATTCAAGAAGTTCAGAACTTACCGGTTTTGCGACAGTTTCTTGGTAGGGAAGTATTAATTGTAGCTAGAGGGGCGAATTATGAAAAGGATTTAAAATTTTTGAAATCGGCCATTAAAAAAAAGAAACTACTGACAATTGCAGTTGATGGTGGTGCTGATGGACTAATAAAGATTGGTATAAAACCAGACTTTATCATTGGTGATATGGATTCAGTCTCAGAAAGGTCTTTAAAAAGCGGTGCTCAACTGCTTGTGCATACTTATCATGACGGGCGCTCACCAGGGGAGGGGAGAATTGTTTCGTTGAAGCTTCCTTTTAAGCGGATTGCTTTATTGGGTACTAGTGAAGATGCAGCGATTACCTTTGCGTATTGCTCGGGAGCAAAAAAGTTATACACCGTTGGTACACGTATTGGAATGAATGAGTTTTTAGAAAAAGGCAGGATTGGGATGGGTTCAAGCTTGTTAACAAGGATGAAGGTTAGCCATGCTTTAGTGGACTTAAAAGGTGTTCATCATTTATTTGATAACGGTTCAGTTGAAAAAGAATTTAGTGGCTGGGCATTGATCCCTGCTGTAATCGTTGTTGCTTTAATTAGCAGTAATGATAAGTTTAACTTATTTATTTCGTTAATATTCCAATGGTGGGGTGGGAGGTAATCGTTTGATGAGGAAAAATATTGTTAACTTTTTGACGATATCTATTTACTTAATGCTAGGGATAGTCCTTGGTTTCATTATCGATAAAGATTGGCTTAATAATGAGCAAATCAGGTACGTGCAAAAATTAGAGGCAGAAAATGAGCAATTAGTTCAAGCTAAACAAGCGTGGGTCCGTTATGTTGAAGATGAATTTAACCAAATAAAATTCTATACAACAGCAGAAAACGACGAACAGTTTCAGAGTCTTAACCAGGTCTTAACAAGTATAGGTGTAACTTTAGAGAAATTACCAGAAACAATGGGGGTATATCAGCAACAAGGGATCATTATCTCAATAGGAGAAGAACTTGAAGAAACATATGGTTTACCACACTTGAAGTTACAGGCTATCCCCTCTCAGGAGGTTGAGTTTAATTTAATGTACTTATCCTTATTGAGGATGAAAGAGGAGTTACTGCAATGACACAAAAAGCATCAATTAGCGTTGTGATACCTGCATACAACGAAGAAGATACAATAAAAATGACGTTAGTTACATTAAATAGATGTCCCTGGGTTAATCAATTGATTGTTGTAGATGATGGGAGCAGTGATGAAACGGCTACGATTGCTATGAAATATTGTGATCAGGTCATACGCCTAAATCGGAATAGAGGAAAAGCCCATGCTTTAAAAGAGGGATGGAAATTAGTGGAGGGAGAAGCAGTAGTCTGCCTTGATGCTGATTTAGGGATGACTGCAAGAGAAGGAGAACGTCTCATTGATAAGCTCTACTATGAAGATCTAGATTGTGTGATTGCTAAATTGCCAACACAAAATAAAAGTGGATTTGGAATCATGAAACATCGAGCGCAAAAATTAATTTTTTCAAGAACAGGAAAATGGTTTGATTCCCCGTTATCAGGTCAAAGGGCCTTAAAGAAAAAATGGTTGCCAATTTTAATTGAGAAAGACTATGTTGGTTTTGGTGTTGAAATGGCGATGACAATAGATTTATTAAAAGCTGGAGCGAGTATTGATGAAGTAGAGGTGAGTTTTTATCACCGTGCAACTGGTAAGGACTTTCAAGGGTTTCTTCACCGTGGCAAGCAGTGGTTAGATATGGAGAAAACGCTCAGAAAGATGAGGGCGACATGGTAGTTTTATTAGTTCCGATCATTTTGTGGGTATGTGGAGCTTATTTTAAAAGAGTGGGGTGGAAAGTTACAAATTACCAAGGTGATGAAATTCCCTACCACTTAGGTTTTTGTATTTTTTTACTAGTGTTAGGCTACGCATATATCGTAAATAACGTTCTAGTACTTATCTATTTAACTGTCTTATGGGTAACTGGATTTATCGATGACAGATATGGGACGAAATATCCAAAGGGATTGAAAGGGCACATTTCTTTATTTTTAAAGACTGGAAAAATGACAACAGGTTTGCTTAAATTAACGAGTACATTAGCTGTTTCAATGGTCTTTGTCAGTGTGATTGAACTTAGATTTCTAGAGCAGTTTGTTATTTTATTACTTTTGATTTTACCACCGCATGTGATGAATTTATTTGATACAAGGCCGTTGCGAGTATGGAAGGTTATTGCTATTCACGCGCTATTGTATATTCCGTTTATTTTACAAATGTCTTTTTCGTTATTATTTACAGTTGGTTTCATCCTCTCAGCATTGGTTTATATTGAAGGGACTCGTCGAGGGATGTTAGGTGATAATGGTGCAACTTTACTAGGTGGGATTATGGGTGTCATCGCCGTTTACCAGCTTCCGTTTTTTGCACAAGGGCTTTTGATTTGTTTTTATTTGTTTATTATCATAGTAACCGAGAAAATTTCGTTATCAAAGTGGATTGAAGAAAGACCGTTATTAAGGAAGATTGATCGCTGGGGTATATCGTAGTTTATTTACCATTTGGATTATAAAAGCTGAGCAAAGCTTACGAAACGGTCAAAATCTAAAAAATTTATCCCATTCGATTAATACATAGATGAGATGTATAAAACCAGTTTAGCATCCCGTTGGGTTCTAGGATTTTGGTTTTCCTTCTTCTAAGCCAGCTCGAGTCCGAACTTCTTTTCTATATTTTAACCAGCTCCAGTCCGAACTTAACCTAGGTTCGGACTGCTTTCTTTCTTCTAAACCTAGTTTTACTATACAGAAAATTTACCTTTGTTTATTATTCTAATTACTGAAATGATATTTCTGCATATTAACATTTTTAGCATAAGACTTATGAATGAATGATACCAAGACCAACCCTTTTTCCATGTAATTAGCTTGGTTTTTTTCTCGGCAATCGTCTCTATAATTACTTGCGGTATAATAAGAGGAAATAGTTTCGTGAAATTTCCAATTGGTTTGCTGTTTAGTGTCCATTGATTATAATAAAGTAACATTAAAGGGTAATGTATAAAGTCAAAGGGGAGATGGATTTTGTACTTGGGAAACAGTTTTTTTGGGTATTTTAGATATCCTTTGGTTACCAAATATTTATCTGAGAAATAATTACCAATGAAACTTACGAGGTAAACGATCATCCAATCTTTAAATGAACGTTTCACGATCGCGAACGGTAATAAAGCTAGTCCAACAATAGTAGTTAGGGTTAAAAAGTAATATGGTATCCTTTTTTTCTTCATTTTTTACACCTCCTCTAATATTTTGTTGAAATATAGTTTTTTTATGCGAAGTGTAATCTTGATTTAAACTTATCTAATTAAACTAGATTTGTGTGAAAATACATCTCGGGTATAATTCTTAGCACTGTTATACGCTTAGCTCCATTAAAAATTTGAACTTTAAAAGTACTTTTAAAATACACAAAAAGGGAGGATGGGCATATGCCCATCCTCCTTTTTGCCTCTTCTACATTAAAACGAAGAGCTTATTTGTTACAGATATAGATGAAAAATAGTGTAGAGTGTAGAGTTATCTGTGAGTGTTTGCTTCGAAGTAATACTTTCAATCAACTCAAAACTCATAATTCAAAACTCTTAACTCAATGAATTTACTTTTTAAATCTTGGAGCTACTTTGTTGTTTTTACGGTCTCGGTAAAGTACAAAACCAGCAATGAAGCCGATGCCAATGATCATAAAAAGAAGTCCGCTGAAAAATTGAAGCCACAATGAAGGGAAAGGTTGATGGAGGATCTTAAAAAAGATATCCCTCATTAATTTAATTCCATATCCAGCTAGTAAGCCGGGGATAACTAAAATCATAAGTGCAAGAAACCTTTGCATAATTTGAAAACCTCACAAGTATAAGATAATTGGTGAAAACTAATACTGTTTTATTTTACTAAAACTATTGTCTGTTGTCCAAATGAGAATCCTTTGGTTGTTGTTAGCTCCATAGTGTATAGTTATGGTAGGGATAACTCGCTAAATCATGCTTAACGAGAAGGTGTGTTAATGAAAAAATGTTTAATTGTTGGTGCGGGCAAAGGTGGAACGGCATTACTTAATATTTTGGTTGAAGCGGATATGATGAAAGTTATAGGTGTTGCTGATAAGAACATTAGTAGCCCTGGGGTAGTGATAGCTGAGAAGCTTGGAATTAGGACAAGTCAGGACTGGAGGACGCTATTAACGGAAGAAGTTGATGTGGTTGTTGAAGCTACAGGTGATGAAGACTTTTTTTTAGAATTAAAACTTGCTTGTGAAAAGACTGGTATTGTTTTAATTCCTAGTTCAGTAGCGACATTAATCTTTAATTTAATTGAAGAAAAAGAATTATTAATAGATGAATTGAAAAATTATTACTCAAAACAAGAAATTATTTTAAATTCTACCCATGATGGAATGCTTGCTATTGATAATAGTTCCCGTGTAACGTTAATTAATCGTAGCGCTGAACAAATGTTGGGCCTAGCGGATGGAGAGGCGGTTGGAAAGAACATTCATGATATTTTACCCACCAGTGAGTTGGACCGAGTCCTCCACACTGGTGTAGTGGAAATGAATAGGATGCAGGAAATAAGCAATGGGCTAACGATTGTAACCACTCGAGTGCCAATGTTACATAATGGAGAAATTGTTGGTGCCCTCGCAGTCTTTAAAGATATTACTGAGATTGTGCAAATGGCAGAAGAGGTAACAAACTTAAAAAGTATTCAGACAATGTTAGAAGCGATATTCTCTTCTTCGGATGATGCTATTTCTGTAGTCGATGAAAAAGGGAAAGGTTTAATGATTAATCCAGCCTATACTCGTTTAACTGGTTTAACTGCAGAACAAGTAATCGGCATGCCTGCTACAGCAGATATATCAGAGGGTGAAAGCATGCATATGCATGTATTAAAAAACCGGAAAGCGGTCCGCGGAACGAGGATGAAAGTAGGACCAAAGAAAAAAGACGTGGTCGTCAATGTTGCTCCAGTAATAGTGGATGGAAAGTTAAAGGGGAGTGTCGGAGTTCTTCATGATATGTCGGAGATCAAGTCGCTGACTGATGAATTGGAAAGGGCGCGACAAATTATTCGTACATTAGAAGCGAAATATTCTTTTGATGATATTATTGGTGCTTCTGAAGAGATGATGTTTGCAATCCAGCAAGCGAAACTTGCGGCTTCAACTCCAGCTACGATTTTGCTAAGAGGTGAATCGGGAACTGGGAAAGAATTATTTGCTCATGCAATCCATAATGAAAGCGATCGGAAGTATAATAAATTTGTCCGAGTAAATTGTGCTGCGATTTCTGAGACTTTATTAGAAAGTGAATTGTTTGGGTACGAAGAAGGTGCATTCTCAGGTGCAAAAAGAGGAGGGAAGCGTGGCCTTTTTGAAGAGGCTAATGGTGGTAGTATTTTCTTAGATGAAATTGGTGAGCTTAGCGTTAACACTCAAGCGAAACTACTCAGGGTGTTGCAAGAAGGGGAAATTCTTAGAGTCGGTGGTACAAAACCAATTTCAATTAAAGTTAGAGTAATTGCTGCTACAAATGTAAATTTAGAAAAGGTATAAACAAAAATACCTTTCGGGAAGATTTATACTATAGGCTCAATAGATTACCTATTTATATTCCTTCTCTTAGGAAGCGTAAACAGGATATTCCTGCATTATCTAATCATTTAATATCAAAAATAAATCAGGATTATGGAAGAAAAGTAACCGGTCTTACCAAAAGGGCGGAAAAACTACTGATGGCTTATGACTGGCCTGGTAATGTTCGTGAACTTGAGAATGTACTGGGAAGAGCAATGATCTTTATGCGTTTTAATGAAATTGAGATCGATGATTTTCATATACCTCCACTCGATGTTGATCCTAAAGAAAATAGTCAGTACGTAGAGGAAGTGAAACAGAGTTCAAAATCTTTTTCATTAGCTCAAAAAGTTCAAGAGTTTGAAAAAGAACAAATTATTCGAGCTTTACAAAACCATAAGGGAAATAAAACGGCAACTGCTAAGAGTTTGGAATTATCGATTAGAAATCTTTATTATAAAATGGAGAAATACAACATTGAAATAAATGACATGCAATAATTTGCATGGTATGATAAAAGTTGCACGGTTACATATGGATTTGTGAACAAAAAGTGTACAAAGGACGCTGACTATCGTTATTTGCGAAAATGGCATGAATATTGCATTGAAAAAGTGTAACCCGTGGTAACGATTATGAAAGGCGGAGATTTAGTGAGTTTAGATCAATTTATGGAAGATGCAATTCAACTTCCTGAGAAGGTTGTAGCTGTTGCAGCTGCAGAAGATGAAGAGGTAATTGAAGCTGTAGTAAAAGCAGTTGAAAAAAGGATCGCAACCTTCATCTTATACGGAAACGAAGAAAAGATTAAATCTCTCCTTACAAAAAGGATTGCAGGTTATGAAGTTAATCAATTCGTTAAAATTGTTGACGCGAAAAATGAAAAAGAGGCTGCAAAATTTGCTGTCCAAGGTGTAAACGCTGGTATCGCTGATGTATTGATGAAAGGAATGGTGTCAACCTCAGTGATTCTAAAGGAAGTTCTTAACAAAGAATACGGGTTAAGAACAGGAAGTGTATTATCGCATGTAGCCGCTTTTCAAATTCAGGGCTTCGATCGTCTTATCTTTGTAACAGATGCTGCTATGAATATTGCACCAGATTTAAATCAAAAAGTTGAAATTATTAACAATGCGGTGGGTTTGGCAAATAGGTTAGGTTTATCATTGCCTAAGGTAGCTGTTATTTCGGCAGTAGAAACGGTAAATCCAAATATGGGTGCTACTGTTGATGGTGCAATACTTTCGCAGATGAATGTAAGAGGGCAAATAAAGAATTGCATTGTTGATGGCCCTCTAGCGTTAGATAATGCCATTTCAATGCAAGCAGCAGAGTTAAAGGGAATTAAAGGGGAAGTTGCGGGGAATGCAGACATCATCATGGTGCCTACCATTGAGGTAGGTAATGCCCTTTACAAGTCGTTAGTTTATTTTGCTAAGGCAAAAGTAGGAGCAGTGATTACCGGAGCAAAGGCGCCAATTGTATTGACATCAAGAGCTGATTCTGCAGAAAGTAAGCTGTATTCATTAGCGTTGGCAGTTCGTTCAGTTAGCTAAAAAAAGAGTGGAAATAGGGAGGAAAAAACGATGGAATTATTTAAGTATATGGAAATGTATGATTACGAGCAAGTGGTTGTTTGTCAGGACAAACAATCAGGTCTTAAAGCAATAATTGCTATTCACGATACAACACTTGGACCTGCATTAGGCGGAACAAGAATGTGGACATACAATTCTGAAGCAGAAGCATTTGAGGACGCTCTTCGTTTAGCTAAAGGAATGACTTATAAGAATGCAGCAGCAGGATTAAACCTCGGTGGGGGAAAACTGTAATTATTGGTGATCCTCGTAAAGATAAAAATGAAGCGATGTTCCGAGCTTTTGGTCGTTACGTTCAAGGTTTAAATGGTCGTTATATTACAGCCGAAGACGTTGGGACTACAGTCGCTGACATGGATTTAATTCATGAAGAAACTGATTATGTAACAGGGATTTCTCCTGCTTTTGGTTCTTCAGGTAACCCTTCACCAGTAACTGCCTATGGCGTATACGTTGGTATGAAAGCGGCTGCAAAAGAAGCTTTTGGTTCTGATTCATTAGAGGGACTTACAGTTGCTGTTCAAGGTGTAGGAAATGTATCTTATACACTTTGTAAGCATCTGCACGAAGAAGGAGCTAAGCTGATCGTAACTGATATTAATAAAGAGGCTGTTGCAAGAGCGGTTGAAGATTTCGATGCGAAAGCTGTTGATATTAATGATATTTACAGTGTTGAATGTGATATTTTCTCTCCTTGTGCTCTAGGAGCTATTATTAATGATGAAACAATCCCGCAATTAAAAGCAAAGGTTATCGCTGGTGCTGCTAACAATCAGCTGAAAGAGACAAGACATGGTGACCAAATTGCTGAATTAGGAATTGTTTATGCACCTGACTATGTAATAAATGCGGGTGGTGTTATTAACGTAGCGGATGAATTATACGGATATAACCGTGAACGTGCACTAAAGAGAGTTGAAACAATTTATGATAAAATTGAAACAATTTTTGAAATCTCAAAACGTGATGGTATCCCTACTTATTTAGCTGCTGATCGTATGGCTGAAGAAAGAATTGCAACGATGCGTCAGTCACGTAAACAATTTTTAGTCAATGAGCACAGCATTTTAAGTAGACGTCGTTAGTTCCCAGATGAAATAGATAGAGGTTGACTTTAGAGGAGTTTTGAAAAGATAAGTATATTTAAACAGGACTTATGTTTTTCTTTTGAGGCTAATAAGTTAGCCTCTATCGCTTTAAATGGGGAGAAATTTAATTAGTTGGAGGTAAGTTTTTTGCAACATGAATATCGAATACTCGCTATAAACCCAGGTTCAACATCAACGAAGATTGGGGTCTACGATAATGAACGTTCTTTAATGGAAAAAACAATCCGTCATGATGCTGAAAAGATTCAGTCTTATGAAAAAATTATTGATCAATACTCATTTCGTAAAGAGACCATTCTAGCAACTCTTCACGAAGAGGGGATTAACATTTCGAAATTAAGTGCCGTTGTCGGAAGAGGTGGATTACTCCGCCCTATTGAAGGTGGTACTTACGAGGTTAATGAAAAAATGTTAAAAGATTTACGTATGGGTTTTGCAGGAGAACATGCATCAAATTTAGGTGGGATTTTAGCGTACGAAATTGCTACACAGTTAAATATCCCTTCATATATCGTCGATCCAGTCGTTGTGGATGAAATGGAGCCAATTGCAAAAATCTCTGGTCTTGTAGATTTCGAAAGGAAAAGTATCTTTCATGCCTTAAATCAAAAAGCAGTTGCTAGAAGAATTGCGAAAGATCTAAATAAAAATTATCAAGACCTGAACTTGATTGTTACTCATATGGGTGGCGGTATTACTGTGGGTGTTCATAAGAATGGCCGCGTAATCGATGTTAACAATGGTTTACATGGTGAAGGCCCATTTTCTCCAGAGCGAGCTGGAACAGTCCCTGCAGGGGATTTAGTTTCATTGTGCTTTTCAGGGCAGTATTACGCAGCAGAAATAATGAAGAAAATAGTTGGTCAAGGTGGACTTGTTGGGTATTTAGGAACAAATGACGCCATTCAAGTTGAAAAGATGATTGCGACTGGCGATGAGAAGGCGAAATTAGTATATGATGCGATGGCTTATCAGGTAGCGAAAGAAATTGGAGCAGCAAGTGCTGTCTTAAACGGAGAAGTGGATGCGATTGTGTTAACAGGAGGTCTCGCTTATGGGAAAGAGTTTGTGAGAACCATTACGGATCGAATAAGCTGGATCGCAGATGTTATCGTACATCCTGGTGAGAATGAATTGCAAGCATTAGTAGAAGGCTCACTTCGAGTTTTACGAGGGGAAGAAATTGCAAAGACTTATCCCAATTTAACAGTGATAAAAGAGAGGCAAAATAAGTAATATGAGGTGGTAAAAATGGCTCAAGAATATGATCTGGTTATCCTAGGAGCTGGTACTGGAGGCTATGTGGCTGCAATTAAAGCATCGCAGTTAGGGTTGAAAGTCGCCGTTGTAGAAAAAGGTAAATTAGGTGGAACATGCTTACATCAAGGGTGTATTCCAAGCAAGGCGCTACTTCGAAGTGCAGAAGTATATTCAACGATGAAGAATTCCCTCGAATTTGGAGTCAGTGCAAATGACGTAACCTTACACTTTGATAAAGTACAGCAACGAAAGCAACATATTATTGATACTCTTCATAAGGGTGTACAACACCTCATGAAAAAAGGGAAAATTGATGTATACGAGGGACTAGGTCGTATTTTAGGACCTTCTATTTTTTCACCTACACCAGGAACAATTTCAGTCGAGATGAATAATGGTCAAGAAAATGAAATGCTTATACCGAAGAATGTTCTAATTGCTACTGGTTCAAGACCAAGGTCATTACCAGGTCTTGAAATTGATGGGCAATACGTACTTTCTAGTGACGAGGCTTTGCAAATGGAATCCTTACCAGAAACAATTGTAATTGTTGGTGGTGGAGTAATCGGGATAGAGTGGGCTTCAATGCTAGTCGACTTTGGGGTAAAGGTAACGGTACTTGAATATGCAGATCGTATATTACCTACCGAAGATCACGAAATTTCCAAAGAGGCACAACGGTCTCTGAAGAAAAAAGGCGTAAAGATTGTAACAAGTGCCAAAGTTCTTCCAGAAACGCTTGTAAAAGGTGAAGGAGTCTCGATCCAAGCAGAACACAAAGGTGAAACCAAAACGTTCACTGGACAAAAGTTACTTGTTTCTGTTGGTAGGCAAGCAAATATTGAGGGAATTGGCCTTGAAAACACGGACATCCGAATTGAGAATGGGGTTATTAAACGAATGAGTTTTACCAAACAAATGAATCGCATATTTATGCAATTGGTGACGTAATTGGTGGCTTACAATTAGCTCATGTTGCTTCTCATGAAGGTATTATTGCAGTAGAACATATGGCGAATCAAAATCCACATCATTTGGATTATTCTTTGATTGCCAAATGTGTATACAGTGCACCTGAAATTGCAAGTGTCGGATACACAGAGAACGAAGCGAAAGATAAGGGTTTCAAAGTCAAGACAGGAAAATTCCTATTTAAAGCGATAGGTAAAGCCTTAGTATTTGGTGAAACAGATGGATTTGTGAAACTTGTAGTTGATGAAGAAACAGAAGATTTATTAGGAGTTCACATGATTGGGCCTCATGTGACCGATATGATTTCTGAAGCAGCTTTAGCAAAAGTACTTGATGCAACTCATTGGGAAGTTGCAAATACAATTCATCCACATCCTACGCTATCAGAAGCCATTGGTGAAGCGGCATTGGCAGTAGATGGAAAAGCAATTCACGGTTAAAAAGTTATGAGTTAAGAGTGTTGAGTTGTAAAAGCAAGTCTTTGAAGCTTTCGATTAATTTCAAAACTCAAAACTACAAACAATGAAGTTGTGTTAAATACGATTTGGGCGTCGTTTCACAACTTGATTTACATAATAAAAGGGGGTCTTATAATGACAGAAAACCGTCATGCAGCAGTAGGTTTAACTGACAATGATGTGCTTGAAATGTATGAAACAATGTTACTTGCAAGAAAAATAGATGAAAGAATGTGGCTGCTTAATCGTGCTGGGAAAATTCCATTTGTTATTTCTTGTCAAGGACAAGAAGCGGCACAAGTTGGTGCGGCATTTGCTTTAGACAAAGCAAAAGATTATATTTTACCGTACTATCGTGATATGGGGGTTGTATTACGCTTTGGAATGACTGCACGTGATTTAATGTTGTCAGCATTTGCAAAGGCAGAGGATCCAAACTCGGGTGGTAGACAAATGCCTGGTCACTTTGGTCAGAAGAAAAATAGAATTGTAACTGGATCTTCTCCTGTTACTACACAGGTTCCTCATGCGGTTGGAATTGCTTTAGCAGGCAAAATGCAAGGCAAAGATTTTGTTACTTTTACGACATTTGGAGAAGGTTCTTCAAACCAAGGTGATTTCCATGAAGGCGCAAACTTTGCAGCGGTTCATAAGCTTCCGGTTATCTTAATGTGTGAAAATAACAAATATGCGATTTCAGTACCGATCCATAAGCAATTAGCTTGTGAGAAAGTATCAGATCGTGCAATTGGCTATGGTATGCCAGGTGTTACAGTTGATGGAAATGATCCAATTGCTGTTTACGAAGCTGTTAAAGAAGCAGCAGACCGTGGTCGTAGAGGTGAAGGTCCTACTTTAGTTGAAACAGTTTCTTATCGTTTAACACCTCACTCGAGTGATGACGATGATCGAGCATACCGTTCTAGAGAAGAAGTTGAAGAAGCAAAGAAAAAGGATTCTATCTTTACCTTTAAGGCATATTTACAACAGTTAAATATCCTAACAGAAACTAACGAGCTAGAGATTAATGAGCGTATTGCCAAAGCGGTAAATGATGCAACTGAATATGCAGAAGCAGCACCGTATGCGGATGCAGAATCAGCGTTAAAATATGTTTATGGAGAGGGGGAATAAGGGATGCCGATTATTTCTTATATTGATGCCGTTACTTTAGCGATAAAAGAGGAAATGGAACGAGATGATAAAGTATTCGTTCTAGGAGAAGATGTTGGTACTCGCGGTGGTGTGTTTAGAGCAACAAATGGATTGCATGACCAGTTTGGTGAAGAACGTGTGATTGATGCACCTCTAGCCGAGTCTGCGATTGCAGGTGTAGGAATTGGTGCAGCCATGTATGGCATGAGACCAATTGCTGAAATACAATTTGCTGATTTTATCATGCCAGCAGTAAATCAAATCGTCTCAGAAGCAGCAAGAATTCGCTATCGTTCTAATAATGACTGGAATTGTCCAATTGTTATCCGTGCTCCTTATGGCGGTGGTGTTCATGGTGCTCTTTATCATTCCCAATCAGTAGAAGCAATGTTTGCTGGTATCCCTGGATTGAAAATTGTCATGCCTTCGACTCCATACGACGTAAAAGGGTTACTTAAAGCAGCAATTCGTGATAACGATCCTGTACTTTTCTTTGAGCATAAACGAGCTTATCGTTTAATTAAAGGAGAGGTACCTACAGAGGATTACACGATTCCAATTGGAAAAGCAGATGTAAAACGAGAAGGTGATGATATTACGGTCATTACCTATGGTTTAGCTGTTCATTTTGCTTTACAAGCAGCGGAACGGTTAGCAAAAGATGGTTTTTCAGCGCATATCCTTGATTTACGTACGGTTTATCCATTAGATAAAGAAGCAATTATTGACGCTGCTAAGAAAACTGGAAAAGTACTTCTTGTAACTGAAGATAATAAAGAGGGTAGCATCATGAGTGAAGTTGCAGCAATTATTGCTGAACATTGTTTATTTGATCTCGATGCACCAATTCAGCGTTTAGCTGGTCCAGATGTACCAGCAATGCCTTATGCACCAACAATGGAAAAATTCTTTATGATCAATCCTGATAAAGTCGAAAAAGCGATGCGAGATTTAGCGGAATTTTAAGAGAGGGAGGTAAAAGCATGGCAACAGAAATTAAAATGCCTCAACTTGGCGAAAGTGTTACAGAAGGTACGATTAGTAAGTGGCTTGTAAAGCCTGGAGATAAAGTAAATAAATACGATCCGATTGCTGAAGTAATGACTGACAAAGTTAATGCTGAAGTTCCTTCCTCTTTTACTGGAACAGTTAAAGAGCTAATTGCCGGTGAAGATGAAACAATTGAAGTTGGTGGTGTTATTTGTACGATAACTGTAGAAGGTGAAGCAGTTGAACCACCACCTTCGTCAGCACCAGAAGTTTCAAAAAAGGCTATTAGTGTTTCTGAGGATACAAGTGAGAAAAAACGTTTTTCTCCAGCGGTACTTCGATTAGCTGGGGAACACAACATCGATTTAAGTCAAGTTCAAGGGACAGGTCGAGGTGGACGTATAACTAGGAAAGATCTTCAATTAATGATTGAAGGTGGAATTATTCCAGAACCGAAAGTTAACGCAGTTATAGAAGAGAAGCCAGTAGCTGTTAAACCTATGGAACAAGCACCAATAGTCACTGCAAAAGTGGCAAAAGATCCAGTATCTTCATCAATCCCTGCTTCTGCACCGGGAGATATAGAAATTCCAGTTTCAGGTGTTCGGAAAGCTATTGCTGCAAACATGGTGAAAAGTAAGCACGAGGCACCACATGCATGGACAATGGTAGAAGTAGACGTAACAAACCTTGTTCATTATCGAAACAGTGTGAAAGAGGGCTTTAAACAAAAAGAGGGATATAATTTAACATTTTTACCTTTCTTTATTAAGGCTGTTGTTGAGGCGTTAAAAGAGTTTCCACAACTTAATTCAATGTGGGCTGGTGATAAAATTATTCAGAAAAAGGACATCAACATTTCTCTTGCAGTTGCAACGGAAGATGCCCTGTACGTACCAGTAATTAAACATGCGGATGAAAAGACGATTAAGGGAATTGCTCGAGAAATCAACGAACTTGCTGGGAAAGTAAGAAACAAAACGATTTCTAGTAGTGATATGCAAGGTGGAACATTTACAGTTAATAATACAGGATCATTTGGTTCAATTCTTTCAACTCCTATTATTAACCACCCTCAGGCCGCTATTTTGTCAGTTGAATCAATTGTAAAACGTCCAGTGGTATTAGATAATGATGCAATAGCAATTCGCCATATGGTAAATTTATGCTTATCGTTAGATCATCGTGTCTTAGATGGTTTAGTTTGTGGGAGATTTTTAGCAAGAGTAAAAGAAAATTTGCAGTCTATTACGAAAGAGAATACACAGCTTTATTAAATAACTTAGGCTTTATTATGTGAGTGTTTCTCACTTAATAAAGCCTTTTTTGAATTGAATAGTAATACATGGTTTGAACTGAATTGGGAATGCTAGAGACTGTTACATATAATTTAGAAAGGTGGATTTGTAATGGAGAGAATAAAACAAAGCAAACTACTCTATGTAGTTATCGTTGCTACTCTATTATTAACTAGCATCAATAGCTTAAATGTCTATGCTGAGGATGAAACAGAGGGTGAAGCTTGTACACATATGGAGCAAGTGAAATATCAGCACAAAGCCATTAAACCACATTTTAATTTTTATTATCAGTTATTAGCCGAAAAGTATGCACCTAAGCATGTCAAAGTATTGAAGGATGTCATCACTGAACGAGAGGCCCTATTTAAAAAATATCGTGAACTTGTAAAATCGGGTAAAGACGTCGGAGATTTCTACGATGAAGCTTGGTTAAAGAAACATGATGAAATTCAAACACAATTTTTAGATGCTGTAGAAAAAAGGGATGATGCTGCCTTAAAGAAGATTGTCCCACAAGTAATTGAGCACCAAAAAGAATTAAATGTACTATTAAAAAAACGACTAAAAGAACTTAAGTAGGTGATTTGAGGAGACAATAGATATTGTCTCCTTTTGTCTTTTTCTGGAGAGGTATTTTTGTTTACAAATCGTAATTGTTACGATATAATTCTTTTTGTAGATAAAACGTAATCGTTTCGAAAGGGGATTAAAATGAAATTTCGATCAATAAGTTTTGCAATCATATTAGTACTTACGACATTTTTATCAGCGTGTGGAGCTAAAGAGGAAGAACCCACAGATCATACGTTAGTTGATCCAGATGTTGCCGATGAAATGCAAGTTTTACAAGTCTATACTACTATTTTTCCACTGATGGATTTCACGCAAAAAATTGGGGGAGAATATGTTGATGTCAAAAGTATAATTCCTTTAGGAGCAGACGCTCATACATTTGAACCATCTCCGAAAACAATGGTAGACGTTTCGAATGCTCATTTGTACATATACAATGGAGCAGGAATTGAGGGTTTTGCTGATGCTGCAGCTGAAGTTTTAAAATCTGGAAATGTAAAAATTTTAATGGCGTCAGAAAATGTAGATTTATTAAAATTTGACGAACACAACCATGATCATGACGATCACGGTCACGATGATCACGGACATGATCATGACGATCACGGACACGAGGATGACGCACATGATCATGACGATCACGGACACGATCATGATGATCACGGTCACGAGGATGACGGACACGATCATGACGATCACGGTCACGATGATCACGGAGATGACCATGACGAAGATCACTCTGATGATGATCACAATCATCAACATGGAGAAGAAGATCCTCATATTTGGTTAGATCCAATTCGTTCGATTCAAATTGCAGAGAATATCAAAAATGCACTAGTAGAGTTATTACCTGAAGCTAGTGAAGATTTCGAAAGTAATTTCCTTTCTTTAAAGGAACAATTAGAAGCCTTAGATGGAGAATTTAAGAAGATGGTTGAAGAGGTTTCAAAAGATACCATTGTCGTTTCTCACGCCGGTTATGGCTATTGGACTGAGCGCTACGGAATTAAACAAGTAGGTATTTCGGGGATCTCACCTACAAATGAACCGTCAATTAGACAAATAACCAAGGTTATTGAATTTGTAGAACATAACGAAATTAACTTTATAATATTTGAGCAAAATATTCCGATGAACATCGCTGAGACTGTTCGTTCACAAGTTGGTGCTGAAGTTCTATGGTTACACAATCTAGAGGCGCTAACTGAAGAGGACGTAGAAAATGGTGCCGATTATTTCAGTCTCATGGCTAATAATATTGAAACTTTAAGAACCGCATTAAGATAGATTTGTATAAGAAAAGTTCGTCAATTCATGACGGACTTTTTTCTATAGGTTCATTTCTAAAACATTGTTGCTTTTTTTGTGAAAATTCCTTAGATAAAGATATCCCCAAATAAATTGAGTAAGAAAAGAGCACTACTTACTAAATAAGTAGGGAAATCTTAGTATTTACTTAAGCAACAAACTTTGCGAAAACAGCCTTTCTATAATTCTTCCTTGGTATTAGTATTTGTAGAAAAATCTAATAAAGAGAAGAGCTATATTTGTTAGTATTGACAGTAAGCTAAGCCACTTTTTTCTATGAAGTGTATTTCAAAACATGAATTTGCTTATATTAATAATACATATTGCTTTGTAAATCTAGATCTTACGTGTACAATATAGCTATAGTGTTAATATAAAAAAGAGGTGAACTACATGGAATTTAGTTTTTACAATGATGTTATTAATGGCGCAAGAAAAGAAATGGTTGATGCAGGTTATAAAGAATTAACTACTCCAGAAGAAGTGGATGCTGTTTTAGGAAAAGAAGGAACAGCTTTGGTTTACATTAATTCAGTTTGTGGTTGTGCAGGTGGAATTGCTCGTCCATCAGCTGCATATATGGCTAATTACGAGAAAAAACCAGATCACTTTGTTACTGTTTTTGCAGGGCAAGATAAAGACGCAACTGAAAGAGCCAGAACCTACTTTAAAGGCTTTGCCCCATCGTCACCATCGTTTGCAATTATTAAAGATGGTGAAATTAAAGCAATGATCGAAAGACATGAAATTGAAGGTCACGAGCCTGTTCAAGTTGTTCAAAAACTTGAGAAGTATTTTGACGAATATCTATAAGTAACAAATGGGGCTGTCCAAAGTTTAGCTCACTACGTTTTAGATTGTAGTGGAGACTAATACTAGCTAAGGGTCAGCCTCATTTTTATTGATCGAGAATTACCTTGAAGTCAAGTTTTTCTAGTGCTATAATTTAAACTTGTATATGTGTAGTTTATACAAGCTACCGTCTTTCACTTGGAAAAAGCGCAACAATTTCTAAGTAGTTATTAAAAGGAGAGTGCAACAGTGCAAGAGTTATATGTAAAAATTCATGAATACTTAAATATGGATGAAGAAATCCCTTTTGAAGAATTCGATCAGTATTATAAGACTGTAATTAAGCATTTTAGTGAGGCTTCTGATGACTTAGCAGAAGAAGATGTTTGGAAGGGTTTATTTATTATTGAAAACTTAATGTCAAACGCTGAAAGCCGTGCGAAAGAATCAAAGGCTGCCAAGCAGAAGAAATACAAAAAGATAGCAGAACGCTCATCCTTATGGGCACAAAATTTTGCTGCAAGATTATACAGACTTGGCTATACTGAAGAACAGTTAAATGAGCGTTTTGAAACTATGTTCCAAGACCATGAAAAGCTAAAGGCCTAAATAGTGAGCGGAAGTGAATGTATCTCACTCCGCTCTTTAAAATTGGCTGTTTTCGCAAGAATTGTTGCTTTCGTAAAAATCCCAAAAGTCGGATTTTTACACATACATACTAAAATTTCACTACTTATTTAGTATGTATTGCTCTTTTCTTACTAAATTTATTGGGTAATATCTTCATCGAAGGAATTTTTCAATTTATTAGGTTAATATGCAACAATGTTTTAGAAAAGAGCCTTAAAATGAAATTGTTGACACACAACTATTATATATGGTATATTTTTTATTGTCCCTTAATAAATTGCGTCTATAGTGAAATGGATATCACACGAGATTTCGGCTCTCGGATTCTGGGTTCGAATCCTGGTAGGCGCGCCATACATAACTTATAAAGACTTCAAGGAAAATATTTTCTTGAAGTCTTTTTTGTTTGTTTAGAGAACTTTAACTTCAAAACTTTTAGAGAAATTTTTTTAATTTTAAGTTAATTAAATTATATTGTGGTATATTTAAATAAAATTGAAAGCGCTATTAAATTCAGGTCTAGGTAAAGAATTGGGAGGCAGTAATGTTAGGATTTAAACATTTACCAATACGCTGGAAAATAACTTTTCTATCCTTAGGTGTCGTTATCTTTTCGTTATTAATTGGTGGTATTATTCTATTAGGTTATATGGCGAAAACAAAGGAAGAAGAGTTATCAAAGAGAACATTAATTACCGCACAATTAGTCTCTCAATATAAGCTTATTCAAGATGAAATTAATAGTAAAGATGCTTCTGACATTCTCCAACCAATCGCTGAAAGGTTTAGAGTTATAAATAATGCTGATTATATTATTATCTTAAACATGGATCGAGTTAGATTAACTCACCCAATTAAGGAGCGGATAGGTACAAAATTTTTTGGTGGAGATGAAGACCCGCATTTTCTGAACACATATATACCTCTATTGCTTCAGGAGATCATGGAATTACAGTTCGATCTTTTGTACCGATTATCAATGAAAAGAGTGAACAAGTTGGTGTTGTTGTTGCTGGTAATGTTTTGCCTAGTCATAGTCAACTAATTAAGGAAATTGGAAAGTCAATGTCCTACGTTTTTTTATTTGCCGTAATATTTGGGATGTGGGGTGCGTGGTTACTAGCAAATCATATCAAAAAACAAACCTTCCAGATCGAACCTGACCAATTAGCGAGATTGTTAGTAGAAAGAACAGCGACATTCAACGCAATTCGGGACGGTGTCATTGCTATTGATCAAAACGAAAGGATTACTGTAATTAATCAAGCAGCAAAAGAAATAGTGAATGTAAATGGAGACGTAGTTGGAGAGAAAATTCAGAACGTGATACCCGACACGAGACTCCCGGAAGTATTAAGGCTTGGAAAACCTTTATTACAGCGAGAGTTTTTTATTAATGATCGGGCAATATTGAGCAATCGAATTCCAATTACTGTTCAAGGGAAAACAATTGGTGCCTTGGCAATTTTTCAAGATAAAACGGAGGTAACAAGACTTGCTCAAGAGCTAACAGGAGTACAAGCTTTTGTTGATGCTTTAAGAGTTCAAGCGCATGAATATTCTAATAAGCTTCACACAGTAGCAGGATTAATACAACTTGATCAGGGTAAGAAAGCCTTAGATTATATATTTGAGCTTTCTGAAGAACAAGCTGAACTAACATCGTTAATTACGCATCAAATACATGATGATAGTCTTGCTGGGTTATTGCTAGGTAAACATAGCAGGTGTAAAGAATTAGGGATAAAACTAAAGTTTAATCATGAAAGCAACTTTATAAATTACCCAGAAGGAACGACCATCCATGACCTTGTTATCATATGTGGTAACTTAATAGATAATAGTATCGATGAGTTAATAGAAACAAATAAGGAACTAAAACAAATCAGTTTTTCTATCAAAGAGACAGGAGAATTCTTAACTATCGAAGTAGGTGATAGTGGAGACGGTATCCTAGAAGACATACAGGAAAAGATGTTTAAAAGAGGATTCTCGACAAAACAAAAAGAAGGCAGAGGAATAGGCCTCTTCCTTGTTCATGCTATTATTGATCGGGTAGACGGTATTATTGATATTGATAGTAAGCAGGGAAAAGGGACAGTCTTTACGCTACATATTCCAATGAAAAGGAAGTGGGGGTTCGATATGAAGCGGCAAAGTAATGAAGAAAAAACAATTCGAATATTGTTAATTGAAGATGATCCTATGGTTCAAGAAGTTAATCGAATGTTTATTGAAAAAGTAAAAGGATTTAAAGTCATAGGCGTAGCTCTAAATGGCACAGAGGGACGAAAAAAGGTCAAAGAACTAAACCCAGATTTAGTTTTATTAGATATATTTATGCCTAAAGAAGACGGCTTAAAAACGATTGCTAAATTAAGACATGAACAACTAGATGTTGATATTATTGCTGTTACAGCAGCAAATGATACAGAAACAGTAAAGAAGTTGTTAAGGCATGGTGTGGTAGACTACATTGTTAAACCATTTACATTTGATCGGTTGAAGCAGGCGTTACAACAGTATCATGATATGTATCATCAATTAAAACAAAACGAGAAATTTTCTCAGGATAAACTAGATGAAGTGATGCAACAAAAAGAAAATACTAAACAAAGTGAATTACCAAAAGGGTTACATGCGATGACTTTAAAACAAATCATCGATTATTTAGAGCAAATTGAGTGTCCAAAATCTGCAGAAGAAATAGGATCAGAAATAGGGTTAGCAAGAGTTACTGTTCGCAGGTACTTGAATTATTTAGAAAATGCCCAAAAGGTGGAAATGGAATTAACCTATGGAACGATAGGGAGACCAATCCAGCTGTATCAACTAATAAAAAAGGTTAAAGAGGGTTCTTCATGAGGGGATTAGCTACCATTATTACATTTCTTTTCGTAGGAATTCTTACTGCTTTTTATATTGGATTTGGTCTTCCTGACTCCTCAAGAATTGTAGCCGTAGATGAAGAGTTAGTGGGTCTTAATGAAAAATATACGTTGAAGTTTAGTCATGTTGTTGCTAAGAATACCCCTAAGGGACATGCAGCAGCATATTTTGCCGAGTTGGTTAAAGAAAAGACCGATGGCTGGGTAGAGATTCAACTTTTTCCAAATGGAGTCCTCTATGATGCTCAAGAGGAGTTTGAAGCGCTCAAAAAAGGTGATGTTCATATTATTGCTCCAGCGTTCTCAGAAGTAACCATTCATGATCGGAAGTGGACAGCTCTAGATTTACCCTACCTCTTTGATAATGAAATAATGGTTGAACAAGCTTTTGAAGGTAGAATTGGAGAGCTTTTACTTGAGAGTTTTGCCAAAAAAGGGTTTATGGGAATTGCTTTTTGGGATAACGGATTTAAACAGTTAACAAATAATGTGAAACCGATTATTTATCCAGAGGATATTACTGGGCTCTCATTTAGAGTAATGCCTAGTGAAGCTCTTTTTAAAACATATCGTATCCTTGGAGCTCGGGCAGTGACATACCCGTTTAATGACGTTTATAATGTCTTACGTGATGGGATTGTTGATGGTCAAGAAAATACGCTTTCAAATATCTATTCGAAAGGGTTTTATCAACAGCAAAGATATATGACGATATCCAATCACAATTATTTGGGTTATGTTGTCTTAGTAGAGCCAGAATTTTGGAGTACCCTTCCCGAGAGGCACCAATCAAGTATTCAAGAGGCAATGGATGAAGTAACGATGTGGCTTCGTAAACATGCTATGGAACTAAATAATGATATGTTGCAAAGAATTTCTAGTACCGGGATCACTGAAATCCATGAACAATCAGAAGAGGAAAAGGATCAATGGAGAAAAGTATTAAAACCACTCTATGACGAATATGAAACGATCATTGGTAAAGAGCTAATGGATGAATTAAAAAGGTTACAAATTGATAAAGAACTATAAGACTATCCAACGAATTATTACTATCGCATTTAGGTGAACCTTAAATGAGCAAAAGTGATATTTATTGGAGTAGTCTTATTTTTTTATAGTGCTGTTTTCTCTAAAGTTATTGCTGTTAATATAGCTAGAATGACATCGAATATTTTATTTAATTATTGCCCACAAAGCCACTAAGTTTACGATAAGAGCCTTATATAAATAGTAAGCGCTTTCATGAACAAAAAGAACAAAAAGACCTTTATGTTCAAATTATGACGAATTTATGACTACGTTGTATAATTTTGAATAGTTAGAAAATAACGAATATAAAGGGGGATAACAATGAAAAAGTTTAAACGTACTTTATTAACTGCATTAGCTGGAATATCATTATTGTTCGTTGCAGCTTGTGGTGGGGGTGCTGATAAAGCAGCAAGCTATCCAACAACAGTAGTAATTGGTACCGCTTCCCAAGGTGGTTTGTACTACATTTACGGTTCGGGGCTAGGTGAGTTACTTAATAAAGAACTTGGAATTACGTCTAATGTAGAAGTAAGTGGGGGACCTGTTCATAACATGCAATTGGTTCAGAACAAGGATTATGATATTGGATTAGTAACATTAGGTCCAGCGTACGAAGGATATATGGGGGAAGGCGACTGGACAAATGGACAAAAGCTTGATGATGTTCGAATTGCTTTTCCAATGTATACAACACCATTCCATTGGTGGTCTGTCGACCTTAACGTGAAATCAATTGATGATATAAAAACTAAGCGTAATGTTGGGGTAGGACCATCTGGTGGTACTTCAGGAACATATCTCCCAATTATTCATGATGCATTAGGAATTGATGCAAGACCTGTTCAAGCAGGGGCAAGTGATATGGTCAGTCAGCAAATGGACGGTCAATTAGATGTCATCGGATTTGCAGCAGGTGTTCCTATCCCAGCTGTACAAGAAGTCCTTGCACAAAAAGAAGTTAATTTATTTGGTATCACAGGAACCCAACGCGATCAAGTCATTGAAAGACTACCTTATTTCGATAAGTACACAATTCCTGGTGGAACATATGAGCAAGTTTTAGAAGATATTGAAACAATTGCAATGTTTAACTTCGGTATTGTTCATAAAGATGCTGACGAGCAATTTGTTTATGATCTTGTAAAGACATACCATGAAAATAATGAGTATATGGTAACAACAGCAAAAGCAGCTTTAGAAGCCGTTCCTGAAGCGATTCTAAATAATACTGTAGTTCCTCTACATCCTGGAGCAATCCGTTATTATGAGGAAATCGGCATTAAAATTCCGGACTCTGTAAAAAAATAATTCTAGTTTAGTAGAACAAGGCTTTTCGTCATTTGATTGGTGGAAAGCCAAGTTTACTAATAGCCAATAACTGTTCTTCGTTATTTAAAAAAATTGTTGCTTATGACTAAAAATGAGCTTAGTTAATGAGCAATATGAGTTAAGAGAAACTATTAGTCTAATAGTTCGCTCTTTCTTCTGAAAAGAGCGAATTAAAAAGTAAGTAACAATTCTTTTAAAGAATATTGGAATAAAGGGAATTGGCTAAAAAAGGAGGCGTTAATTGTGACAACTGAAGAGAGAAAATCGATTTTAACTGAAGAGCAGGCGAAAGAGATCGAAAAGATGGAAGACGTAGGAAATAACTCTAGAGACTTAACGGGAAACATGAAAATGATTTTCACAGTGATCGCAGTAGTTGGTGCACTTTTTCATCTATTTGTTTTAAATTTTTATCCACTTGATCCGTGGGTGTTCCGTAGTGTCCATTTAGCTTTTGGTGCGGTACTAGCGTTAATGTTATTTAAACCTCGTAAAAACGGGTCTAATAAAATTGCGTTGATTGATTGGGTACTTATTCTGGCTATCATTTTTATTACTAGTTATATTTATATGAACTTATCAACGCTGCTCTTCCGCTTCGGTGTCATGCCAACGTTTATGGATTCAATTGTAGCATTAATTGGATTGGCCATTGTTTTTGAGATTACTAGAAGAACGAGTGGTTGGACATTACCGATTTTGGCAAGTATCTTTGTGCTATACGCCTTTCTAGGTCCTTGGTTACCAGGGATTTTAAAGCACCGCGGTTATGCTTGGGATCGATTTGTTACGTATATATTTGGTTTAGATGGTGTTTTCGGTGTTACCTTAGATGTCTCTTCAAAATATATTTTATTGTTCATTATTTTTGGAGCTTTTCTACAATTGTCAGGGGTAGGCCGTTATTTTATCGATTTTTCATTCTCTTTAGCTGGAGGAATGCGTGGCGGACCAGCAAAGGTGTCTGTAATCTCTAGTGGATTAATGGGTATGATGAACGGAACATCGGCAGGTAACGCAGTTGCCACGGGTTCATTAACAATCCCATTAATGAAAAAAGTCGGGTATACAGGTAGGTTTGCTGCTGCGACCGAAGCGACCGCATCTGCTGGTGGCCAAATCATGATCCCAATCATGGGGGCAGGTGCCTTCATTATGGCAGAATTAACGGGGATTAGGTATTCAGAAATTATCATTGCTGCTACAATACCAGCCTTGCTTTACTTCATATCTGTTTATTTTATGGTCGATTTTCAAGCGATAAAGAATGGGATGAAAGGAATACCTAGAAAGGATTTACCTTCTCTAAAAGGAATATTCAAACAGGCATATTTATTCATTCCCATTATTCTACTAATCGGAAGTCTATTAAGTGGTTATAGTGTTATTCGTTCGGGAACAATATCTATCCTTGCCTGTCTACTTATTAGTTGGATAACACCCAATAATAAAATGGGACCAAAAGAGGTAATCGAAGCGTTAGTTCTTGGGATGAAAAATACGATCCAGCTATTAGCGGTTTGTGCAACAGCGGGTGTAATTGTTGGTGTAATTGCCCTAACTGGTGTCGGCCAAAGGTTTAGTTCAATGTTACTAGGAGTTGCTGATACAAATATCTTACTTGCGTTAATTTTTGCGATGCTAATCTCTATTATTCTTGGTATGGGGATGCCGACAACTGCAGCCTATGCAGTAGCAGCATCAGTAGTTGCACCTGGTTTAATTTCAATCGGAATTCCATTATTGACAGCCCATATGTTTGTATTTTATTTTGCGGTAATGTCAGCTATCACACCTCCAGTAGCCTTAGCAGCCTATGCGGCAGCTGGAGTGGCTGGAACAGACCCTTTTAAAACCGGAATTACTGCCTTTAAGCTAGGGATAGCCGCCTTTATTGTACCGTTTATGTTTTATTATTCGCCACAGCTAATGATGGAAGGTAGTGGTGTAAGTATCGGTTGGTCATTTGTCACCGCTTCCGTAGGAATTTACTTATTAGCTGCATGTGTTCAAGGGTGGTTTGCTAAAAAAGAAACTGGAATTATAGTGAGGATACTACTCATTGCAGGCTCTTTATGTCTCATTAATGCTGGTTTAATCATGGATATTGTTGCAGTTGCAATTGTTGTTGTTGCGATTGTTTATCAAAGATTTATCCAAAAAGACAAACAAATCCATTGAATAAGGAAAGTATCGCATAAAATTAAAATCCATAAGTGTCAGTTACCAAGTAGTTAGATACGTGTAAACTCTTACATCTAACTACTGTGGTACCTGACACTTTTTTTAAAGATAAGAATGTATAAAATTTCAACGTAATAACTGTCTAGCTCCACCGCCCAGCCCCTCGAGGTCAAATAACCTTCGAGAATAAAAGTGAAAGAGCACACTTTTTTTCTCGAAGAACATTTGCTAGTCGGGGCTTAACAGGGCGCTTGCGCTTTTCTTAGCATATTGATATTTATTATTCTGTAACTAAATCACCATGAATGAGATAAGGAATAGAAATCCAAACAGTAATCGACATTTAACCGAAGTAGTAAGGCAGGAATTCTTTCTTTCTGGTAATTTAACAAAATTAAATATAAAAGGCTGTTTTCATAAACTTTGTTGCATTAGGTCGTCTTTTGAGAAAAAATAAGTTTTTTGGGACAAATTTATTTGCCCCAATGGCTTATATTTTCTCAAAAGCTTCACGCAAAGTTTGAAGTACCAAGCATTCGCTTGGTTACGACCTAAAAGCAAATAGTAACGATCTTTTAGAAAAGAACGATATAAAAAAACATTATTGACATTTTAATAGAACGTGTTATTATACATAAGTATGAATAATCATTAATGAAAACTACTATAATTACTTAGAAACATAGGAGGTACGAAAGATGAAGATTTTAAAATTTGCATTATCATGTGTATTAACAGTTGGGTTATTGGCGGCGTGTGGAACAGGTGATGAAAACAAGGAGCAACAGGGAACTGGTGGGGAAGCACCACAGGAAAAGGTAACGTTAGTAATGGGGACATCTGCTGATTATCCTCCATACGAATTCATCGATACTGCAGTAAGTGATGATATTATTGGTTTTGACGTAGATATTGCAATGTATATTGCTGAACAACTTGGCTTTGAGCTAAAAATACAAGATATGGATTTTAATGGTTTAATTCCAGCACTTACAAATAACCGAGTTGATTTTGTTTTAGCGGGAATGACGCCAACTGCAGACCGTCTTAAAAACGTAGATTTCTCTGATATTTATTATGTAGCTGAACAAATGATTGTAAGTAAGGCTGATAGTGGGCTTACTAGTCTTGAAGATCTTGCTGGGAAAAAACTAGGAGTTCAGTTAGGGTCAATTCAAGTTGAATTAGCTAATGATATTGCTGATGAAGTTGGAGATGTAGAAGTATTAGAAAGAAATAAGATTACTGATTTAATCCAAGAGCTAAAGTCAAATCGTATCCATGCAGCAATTATTGAAGACAAAGTTGCCGAAGGACACTTAAAAGCAAATACTGACTTAGCTGCATTTCTTATTGAAGAAGAAGGCGAAGCAGGTTCAGCTATTGCTTTCCCTAAAGGTAGTGAATTAAAGGATCAGTTTAATGAAGTACTTCGTGAAATGATAGAAAACGGAGAAATGGAAAAGCTAATTATTAAATGGTTCCGACAAGAATAATTTTATAAATAGAGAGGAATGAGATAGGCATGAATTTGGATTTTTCCCAAATCGTGCCTTCTATCCCTTTTATACTGAAAGGGATATGGGTCACGTTACAAATAGTTAGTGTTTCACTTATATTTGGATTTATCTTAGGAACTATTTTATCGATACTTAAGATCGGTAAATTTGCTATTCTGAGATGGATTGCAGATGCTTATACATCTGTTTTTCGAGGAACACCATTGATTTTGCAATTATTTTTAATTTATTTTGCAACACCACAGGTGATTGGATATGATATTACTCCTTATCAAGCAGCGGTGTTAACCTTCGGATTAAACTCAGCTGCATATATATCTGAGATCATTCGCGCTGGAATTCAAGCTGTCGATAAAGGGCAAAAAGAGGCAGCGGAGGCATTAGGTATACCGTATCGACCAATGCTAACAAACATTATCTTACCTCAAGCCATCAAGAATATTTTACCAGCCTTAGTAAATGAATTTATTACGTTAACAAAAGAATCTGCCATTATTTCTACAATTGGTGTTTTAGATATCATGAGAAGATCCCAAATTGTCTCAGCTGAAAAATATATCGCCTTCGAACCGTTGATATTTGCTGCGTTATTATACTATATTCTCGTAATGGTATTGACTCTCTTAGGTAGAGTTCTTGAGAGGAGGCTAAGACGTAGTGATTAAAGTTAGAAATCTTCATAAATCATTCGGGAAGTTAAACGTACTAAAGATATTAGTACCGACATTGAAAAAGGTGATGTGGTTGCCATTATTGGACCGTCTGGGTCAGGTAAATCAACCTTGTTACGTTGCCTAAATTTACTGGAAACACCTACATCAGGTCAAATCTGGATTGGTGACCAAGAGATTACGAACCCAAAGATAAATATTATGAAAGTGCGTCAAAAAATAGGGATGGTTTTTCAACATTTTCACTTATTCCCTCATATGAATACGATTCGAAATATTACGTATGCACCAATGAAAGTAAAAGGTCTTAAGGAAGCAGAAGCAAACGAGAAAGCCCTAGAATTATTAAGACGAGTTGGACTAGAAGAAAAAGCTAACGAGTATCCCGTAAGACTTCAGGTGGTCAGAAACAACGTGTCGCCATTGCTAGGGCATTAGCAATGGAACCAGAAATTATGCTATTCGATGAACCTACATCTGCCCTTGATCCTGAAATGGTAAAAGAAGTATTAGATGTTATGAAGTCTTTAGCTAAAAGTGGGATGACAATGGCGATCGTTACGCATGAGATGGGTTTTGCTCGTGAAGTTGCCGATCGTGTATTCTTCTTAGAAGAAGGCAGGCTTTTAGAGGATACGCCACCAGAGGAATTTTTTGCTAATCCAAAAACAGATCGTGCAAAGGCGTTTTTAGATAAAATATTATAATTACTCTTAAGGGGATGACTTTGTCACCCCTGTTTTTTTGTTAGATAACGTTTATAGTACTTGATGTCTAGATTCAGGCGGCCAGCCTTTTCTTACCAATAAGGAAATTTCACTGTATAATAAGAGCAAACAATTTTGTCTAGAAAGGACACCACCATGTTTAAAATTGGATATCGAACCTTAAAAACAGCTACTGGGGCATCACTTTCAATTGCTCTCGCACAAGCATTTGGCTTGACCTTTTATGCGTCAGCTGGAATTATTACGATCCTGTGTATTCAGAAAACGAGGCGTCAATCCTTACAAATATCATGGCAACGTTTTTTAGCCTGTTGCATTGGTATGCTTTATGGGGCTATTTTATTTGAGGTTATTGGTTATAACCCCTAGCAGTGGCAATCTTATTAGTGTCCTTTATCCCAAGTGTTGTATATTTGAAGGCTCAAGAAGGTATTGCCACTAGCTCAGTCATTATCTTTCATTTATATACTCTTGGGGAAGTAACAATTCCGATTATCATCAATGAATTTGGCCTAATAATTATATGGAGTGGGTATAGCTCTGTTAATGAATGCTTATATGCCAAGTGTTGAAAAAAATTTAAAAAAGGTTCAAATGAGAATTGAAAATAATTTTAAAGAAATCTTTTTCAATTTGCGATTTACCTTAAAGAGGGTGAAAGCAATTGGGATGGGAAAGAAATTACCGAGACAGCACAAATATTAGATGAAGGCAAAGGCATCGCCTTACAAAATATTGAAAATCATTTACTTCGTTATGAAGATCAATACTACCATTATTTTAAGATGCGTGAAAAGCAATTTGAAATCATTGAACGAGTGATGCCGTTAATTTCATCTTTAGATCAAACTGTTGCCAAGGGGAAAAAAATTGCCGAATTTCTTGAAGAGTTAAGTAAGGAAGTGAATCCAAAAGTAAGCTCAATTGACTTTTTACAAAAACTAAACGAGCTTCAGAATGAGTTGAAAGAAATGGAACTTCCAAAAGACCGGCAGGAGTTTGAGATTCGTTCTGCCTTGTATTCTTTTATCAAAGAAATTGAACAATATTTAATAATTAAAAGGCAATTTCGTATTGAAAAAGCATAGCCTAAAGCTATTTAACGTAAAATAAGGAGAAAAACTAGGAGGTTTATCTATGGCTTCCAAACTTTTAGTCATACTCTTATTAGTGATTTCGCCGATTTGGCCACTTGGTCAAAATCCTTTGGTTGGAGATCCTTATCTTATTGTTAATAAAAGAACTAACGAAATGGCTTATATTGTTGGGGGAGAAGTGGAAAAAGTTTATCAAGTTTCAACAGGTAAAACGGACGAGTTAACCCCAGAAGGCGAATTTTCTGTTGTTGTTAAAGCGGTTAATCCTTATTACCGAAGGAAGAATATTGAAGGTGGTACGAAAGAAAATCCATTAGGTACCAGGTGGATTGGATTTAATGCAGAAGAAACGGATGGAAGAATTTATGGGATCCACGGTAATAATGATCCCAACTCCATTGGTCACTATATTACCGGTGGTTGTGTTCGAATGTTTAATGAAGAAATAGAAGAGCTTTTTCAAAAAATTCCCTATGGAACAAAAATTTTTATTACAAGTTCAGAAAAGGACTTTGTCAGCCTTGGGCAAGAACAAGGTGCCATTGAGTAACAAAAAAAGAGATACAATTGTTGTATCTCTTTGACTTTGTCCTAATTCGTGTTAGAAAAACATTGCTGCTCCTGTAAAGAGCGTTCCAATAAGCATTGTAGCAATCATAATATAAATGATAATTTTACGATATTTTCGGGGCATTATTATTACCTCCCAAATGAATTTTACAATCATATTTTACTGTGAAATTGAAAATAAAACAAGCCTATTATCTAAATAGATTTACCTAATTAGTATAGGAAGCAGGATTTTTATTAAATTCTAGAGAAGTGATAACAAAATCATTTAATGGGGGATGAAACTATGGGAGATGAAGTTATTGTTAATCAATGGTTAGAAGCAACAAAAGCATTAATTAAGATACATCCAGATTGGAAACAGAAAACATTGGAGGAAATACTCGAAACGGTTGTCGTTGAACAAGTAAAAGTTCCCAAAAAAATTGACCATATAGGTATCGCTGTGAATTCTATTGATGAGGCACTACCTTTTTATGTGGATCAATTGCAGCTAAAACTGCTTGGAATTGAAGAAGTTTCCACTCAAAAAGTTCGTGTTGCTTTTTTAAAAATTGGTGAAGCAAAGCTAGAACTGTTAGAACCCTTAAGTGAAGAAAGCCCCATTGCACAGTTTATTAATAAAAGAGGGGCTGGGATCCATCACGTTGCCTTAGCGGTAGATGATATTGAGGATCGGCTTAACGAATTGAAGCAAAATGGAGTGCGACTAATAAACGAGAAGCCTGTGCCAGGTGCTGCAAATGCGCAAGTTGCCTTCTTACATCCAAAGTCTGCTCTAGGTGTTTTGTATGAATTTTGTGAGAAAAAGTAAGTAACTCCAATATTTTACGAGAAAAGCATTCAATGATAAAATAAATACAAATAGAAGCAACAGTTTTGAGGATGAGGATTGAATGTAATTAATGTTTTGAGACATTATCGAAATGACCTAACCCTCGCCACTCAAAATGACAAAAAGCTTTACTTGGAGGTTCTACATATGATTAATAAAGAGCGTTTAGTTAATGAATTTTTAGAGTTAGTGCAAGTTGATTCAGAAACAAAATACGAACGAGAAATTGCTGATGTATTAAAAGCCAAGTTTTCTGAACTAGGTGTTGATGTCTTTGAAGACGACACAACCGCAAAATCCGGGCATGGAGCTGGGAATTTAATTTGTACGTTAAAAGAAACAGAAGTGGGAATTGATCCAATTTATTTTACTTCTCATATGGATACAGTTGTTCCCGGAAATGGTGTAACCCCAATCATTGAAGATGGTTATATTAAAACGGATGGTACAACAATTCTAGGAGCTGATGATAAAGCTGGCTTAGCAGCTATGCTCGAAGCAGTCAAAGTTTTAAAAGAAGAAAATATTCAACATGGCTTAATTCAATTCATAATCACAGTCGGTGAGGAATCGGGATTAAAGGGCGCAAAAGAACTAGATCCTTCATTAATTCACGCGAAATATGGCTATGCTTTAGATAGTGATGGAAAAGTAGGGAATATCATTATAGCCGCACCAACCCAAGCAAAGGTGCAAGCAACAGTTTTAGGTAAAACTGCTCACGCTGGCGTTGCTCCGGAGAAAGGGGTATCTGCAATTACGATAGCAGCCAAAGCAATTGCTAAAATGCCACTAGGCAGGATTGACTTTGAAACAACCGCGAATATCGGTCGATTTGAAGGTGGCACACAAACGAATATCGTTTGTGATCACGTGAGTATCTTAGCCGAAGCTCGTTCTTTAGTTCCTGAAAAAATGGAAGCTCAGGTTCAAAAAATGAAGAATGCTTTCGAGTCTGTTGCGTTAGAAATGGGTGGTAAAGCAGAAGTCGTAATTGACGTTATGTACCCTGGTTTTAAATATGGCGATGGAGACCATGTTGTAGAAGTAGCCAAGAGAGCGGTAACCTCAATCAATCGAGTAGCAAAACTCGAAACTAGTGGAGGAGGAAGTGATGCAAACGTCATTGCAGGCTTCGGTATCCCTACTGTTAATTTAGCTGTAGGCTACGAAGAAATTCATACAACAAATGAGAAGATGCCAATTGAAGAGCTAGAAAAAACTGCTGAACTAGTAGTAGCTATTGTTAAAGAGGTAGCTAAAAAATAACATCATATCACAGTTACTTAGGCTGACTTTAAGCTGGTTATTTTTCCCTTTTTTGAAAATGGGAAAACAACGGCTTTAGGTCAGCCTATTTATATAAGGCTGTTTTCCAAAAGAGTGTTGTTTTAAACAACAAGATATATCAAGGTCTCAGGGTCTTCTTTTCTAAAAGATTGTTGCTATTAGCTGTTAGTTCGTAACCATGCGAATGCTTGGTTCTTCACGTTTTGCGTGAAGCTTATTTATTCTCAAAAGACGACCTAAAAGCAACAAAGTTTACGAAAAGAGCCATTCTATAAAAATCAAAACTTATGAACTACTAAATAACACTTAAATTATACTATTCCAATTATCGTTTTTTATGGTAAAATATTGAATAAACAGCATTATATTAGAATAGAGAAAGAGGAATTCTATGGAAAATTTGACGAACCTACACACAATGCTTAATCATTTTAGGGGAGCTACTAAAGTAATTGAAATTGATTGGCAAAAAGCCGCAAAGTCAGTTGGACTGACTCAAGCTGAGCTACATACGCTATGGATGATTTATTTTGAAGGACGAGCTTCAATTACAACGATTGCAACTAATGGCTTATGGGACCGCTCGACAGTTATGCAAGTCGTAAAAAGACTTAAGGAGAAAGGTTTAGTTACCGTAGAAAAAGATGATCATGATTTACGAGTTTCATATGTAATTCTTACAGAAGAAGGAAAGAAACGACAATCGTCAACTGCCACTGCTGAATTTCAATTTTTAAACTATATAAACCAAATTCGCCAGGAAGATGAAGAGGGGTTTAATAAGTTAATGAGTATTATCATTGATTTTAATAGAAACTATCATGGTGAAGAATATGTTCAGTGGGTGGAAAAGACAACTAAGATTTATCAGGAGAAATTCTTGTAGCGTTCGTATATAATATAAAAAAGTATATAAATTATTATTGATAATATAGAGGTAAGAGAAAAACACGAACTATAATGCGTATGTCGTTATAATATATTCGTCTTTCTCTTGCTTTTTTTTATTTTGTTTTGTAAGATAGTAAAGGTTAAAAGTTTTCAGAAAAAGACTGATAGGTTTATAGCACAAGGGGGACATATGATGAAGAAATATGACGTAGTAGTTGTTGGGGCGGGTCCGGCCGGAATTTTTACTGTATATGAATTGTTAGAGCAGAAAGCCGATTTAAATGTACTTTTTATTGATAAAGGGCACTCTATTTACAATCGTCGATGTCCTATAAATGAAAAAAAAATAGATAAATGCCCGCCACCAAAAGGGAGAAAGGACTTTGCTGGATGTCTGCCAGCATGTTCGATCACCGCTGGCTTTGGTGGGGCAGGTGCTTATTCTGATGGAAAATTTAATATTACTACTGCTTTTGGTGGTTGGATGCAAGAATATTTAGCACCATCAGAAGTTCTTGAATTAATAAAATATGTTGATGCTATCAACTTAAAACATGGAGCACCAGAGGAAAGTACTGATCCTACAACATTAGCAGTTCGGGAAATTGAACGTAAGGCAATGGGGGCAGGGCTAAAACTTCTGCGTGCGATCGTTAGGCATTTAGGTACTGAGAAGAATCTAGAAATCTTAACTAGTATTTATGAATTTTTAAAGGACAAAGTAGAGATGCGCTTTAGAACTGAAGTCGAGGATATTATGACAGAAAAGGTGAATGATAGTTTTAAAGTGACAGGTATTGTGCTGAAAAATGGTGAAGAAATTGCAGCAGACCAAGTTGTCATCGTACCAGGGCGAGACGGTTCAGAATGGTTAGGTAACCTGTTGAAAAAGCGTGATTATAGAATGATTAACAATCAAGTAGATATTGGGGTGCGCGTCGAAACTTCAGATGTCATCATGGAAGAAATTAATCATCATTTATATGAAGCGAAATTTGTTTATAATACGTCAGTTGGAACTACTGTAAGAACATTTTGTTCAAACCCATCTGGTCATGTAGTTGTCGAAAATCATAGTGGAATCATGACAGCTAACGGTCATGCATATAAGGACCCTAAGCTAGGAAGTGAAAATACAAACTTTGCTTTACTTGTATCTCACACATTTACAGAACCTTTCGATGAACCAATTTCGTTTGCAAAGGAAGTATCTAAACGAGCGAATGATTTATCTGATGGTTCTGTTATCGTCCAGAAATATGGGGATATTCTAAAAGGCAGACGTTCAACAGAAAAAAGGATCCAAGAAGGCTTTTTAGAGCCAACATTAAAAGAAGCTGTCCCAGGAGACTTAGGTCTAGTTCTTCCATATAATACGATGAAAAGTTTGATTGAAATGATGGAAGCACTTGATCATGTTACTCCGGGAATTGCATCAGAGCATACTTTATTTTACGGAGTGGAAGCTAAGTTTTACTCAGCTAGACCGATTTTAACAAACGACTTCGAAACACAAATTTCAGGCCTTTATGCAGGAGGCGATGGTGGTGGAGTAACACGTGGTTTAGCGCAAGCAGGGGCCAATGGTGTCCATATTGCCCGAGCAATAATAAAAAAACGCGCTGAACAACTACAACCTCAGTTAAAAGTGTAAGTTTGCTTCTCTTACATACAGAATTAACACTAATCCCGCACATCTTGTGCGGGTCCTTTTTTATGTATAAACTAAAAGTAAACAATAATTGTGAGTAGATTCAATTCAATGAATTTCATCATTCATTTTTTTCGCTACTAATTTCTAAATGCAATTGCGTAGAACCCATTTGCAACTATATTTAGAATGATATAGTTCGATTAAGTTAATATGAAATTCACTCAATTGTAGAAAGATTTATTACTTATGAAACATCATTGAGTTTCCCCAAAAAACTCAAAACTCAAAACTCAAAACTCAAAACTATAAACTCAAAACTCAAAACTCAAAACTCAAAACTATAAACTAAAAAAGGTGTTTATGATGAAAAAGTTCTACCCAAAAGATGGACGTGTTATTTTTCATGTTGATATGAATAGTTTTTATGCGTCAGTGGAAATGGCTTTTGACCCCTCGCTAAAAGGGAAGCCTGTGGCTATAGCTGGAAATGCAAAAGAACGGCGTGGCATTATCGTAACAAGTAGTTACGAAGCCAGGGCGAAAGGGGTTAAGACAACAATGCCTATTTGGGAAGCCAAAAAGCATTGTCCAGAATTAATCGTAATGACACCAAACTTTGACCGATATCGAAAGGCATCATTGCAAATTTTTCAGTTATTAAAAGAATATACACCTTTAGTAGAACCGGTGTCTATTGATGAAGGCTATATGGACATTTCTGCATGTCATCACTTAGGATCACCATTATTCATAGCTCAAGCGATCCAACAACGACTATTAACGGAGTTGAATTTACCTAGTAGCATCGGAATTGCCCCTAATAAATTTTTGGCTAAGATGGCTAGTGATATGAAAAAACCTTTAGGAATAACGGTATTACGAAAACGGGAAGTGGAAAAGGTACTATGGCCTTTGAAGGTGGGGGAAATGCATGGTATCGGCAATAAGACGGCTGAAAAGTTAAACAAAATTGGAATTTTCACCATTGGTGACTTGGCAAAAAGTGATGTCAATAAGTTAAAACATAGTTTGGGGATCAATGGTGAAAAAATTCATGCTCGTGCAAATGGAATTGACAACCGCCTTGTAGATCCAGATGCTGTGTATGACTTTAAAAGTATCGGTAATTCAACAACACTTCCAAGGGATACCACAAATTTAGATAAAATAAAGCTAATTTTAACTAATTTAGCAGATTCAGTCGCAAGAAGAATGGCTAGAAAAGAGGTTTGCGCAGAAACGATCCAAATAACGATTCGCTATTTTGATCGAAAAACAGTGACTAGAAGCCAAACAGTTGTAAATCCTCTTGATAATCACGAAGATATTTATAAGGTAGCATTGTTACTTTTTACAAAACATTGGAATGGTGAACCGATCCGCCTTTTAGGAATTACGGCCCAGCAACTAGTAGAAAAAAAGCACGCTTTTAAACAATTAGATTTATTTAACTATGAAAAAGATGTAAAAAAATATGAACTGACAAAAATTGTTGATAAGCTTAGAGATCGCTTTGGTGAAGAAGCATTACTTAAAGGTTCTCAATTAAGAGTAACGAAAGAAGACCGGTTAACGGATAAAAGCAAGCGGGGGACGAGTCTAGAAAAAGATTTTTTCTTTGAGAACCGAGATGATGATAGTCAATAAACGGATGAGCTGAGAAGTTCTTCCGTTTATTTTTTCGTTTTTAGTACGTGATCTCTAGCTCTTGCCGTCCAGCTCCTCGAGGAAAAGCTGTATGTAGTAACTCAAGATATAACACATGTTGTCAACGAGGTCAGTAGCTTTTGTTTGGGCTAAGTAGGGAAAAGCGCAACTTTTTCCTAGGGAAAAGCAAACTCTTGTACTAAACAATGTATGCCATTGAACCGATAAAATTGTTAGAAGCAATAACGTGGGAGAGTGTAAAAATGCAAATTACCAATCAGGCTAGCAGCAACCCCGTCATAGCCCATGAAAAAAACCTTGAATTTAAGCAAGGTGAAATATATAGAGCAACCATTAAAGAAAGAGGTCCAGAAAACGAAGCGATATTACAAATACGTGGACGAGAAATTCAGGTCAAATTTGAAGGACATCGCCCTATGCACGATAGAGTGACAGTTCAAATAAACGGGCAATTAGATCAATATATTCAGGTGAAAGCTATTGTCACAGCACCCGCTGCGAGCCAACATGCAGAGGGATCGAACATAAATCAAGTTTTACGCAACCTTGGTGTTGCCAACCCTTCGGCTGAATTGAGGCAGGCAACTCAAATGATTCTAGATAAAGATATGCCATTAAATCGAGAGTCTGTTCACAATCTAAGGGAATTTGTAGATAAAGAAAAAGGAACTAGTGAACAACGATTAAGCACTGTTCAAGCAGTTGTAAATAAACGCTTAGAGATAACGACGAGTCATTTACGTTCTGTTCATGAAGCCCTTAATGGTCGCCCGTTACATGAGGTTTTAACAAATATTGCAAAGGTTCATGATCAAAATTTTCAAATTAACAAAGAACAAAAGGAAATTGTTACAGTGCCAGGAAGAACAATTAGTGAACAGGTGCTTGAAGTACGAGAGCAGATCAGTGCTAATCTTCAAGAGCAAGAGAGAAACAAACCGTCTGAGTTATTAAAACAAATGCAAGTGACTGTGCAAAGAGAAGCTAATTTCCTAAATGCTGTAAGTCTCCTTCAAAATCAAATTGTGCAAGATGTGTTTGCACGTCCGATCAACGAAAAGTTAAACGAAGCGATAGAAGCTGCGATGAAACTAAAAGAAGAAGGGCGAGAACTTGCAGCAAGGGAACTAATGATGCAAGCTTTTACAGCTGTTGAACATTCGGTGTCTAAATTAGATCAAGCCGCTCCAAAACCAGAAGTACAACAGTACATGTTAAATGAAGCTTTTCAAACTCAGCAGGTAAGTAGTAAAGATTTTATCGTTCAAACGATTACTGAAAAGTTAGCAAGAGCTCGAGGGGAATTCAAATCACTGCAAAGAGAAATGATGAGAAATCTAGATAATATACAACGTTTGAGCGAAAGCTTCAAAAGTCAAGCAGTCCCTCAAGTTAAGCCTTTGCTTGAAACTACGATTAAGAAGCTAGATCATGCCATTTTAAAAAGTGAAATGATGCTTTTAACGGATATGAAAACAGAAAAAAGCTTAATGCAGGCAAGTAGTCAGTTGGCTGAAGCTAAAAAACTATTAAATAAAGGAAACTTTCAGGAAGCAAATAAAATCGTCCAAGAAGTAAAAAGTATGATTGAAAGACTAGAGTTTAAACCTTCTGAAGTAAAGGTTAAACACTTTATCTCTAAGGAAGAGCAAAACCTTATAGTTCGTACGGGATCACAGCAAATAGTCAAACAAATAGATGAATTAACTCAAAGAGCAACAATGCAAGAGGCATCAGCTAGACAAACCTTTGAACTTATCCGTGGACTTGGGTTAAACAGGGATACTGAGGTAGCACAACTGTTGGCTAGTGGAAAACATGGTGATGGCGATCTAAATCAAAATATGAAACAAGCTCTCATGCAGTTAATGAAACAAGAAGCAGAGCAAGGTCGTGTTTCTCAGCAAACTAGTCAAGCACTTTTAAACATCACAGGTCAACAACTCCTTAGCAAGTCAGATACTAGTAATCTTCAAAGTATGTTTTTTAACTTGCCTCTTTTATTACAAGACGAGGTGAAGAATTTACAAGTATTCGTCAATTCAAGAAATGAAGGTCAGCAAGTTGATTGGGAAAATTGTAGCCTATATTTTTTAATTGAAACTAAGAAGTTAGGGGAAGTCGGTATTTTAGTTACAGCTATAGAACGGAACCTTTCCTTAACAATAAAAAATGATCAGCCTTCATTCAAGGAGAGGATCGAGCCATTAGCAGAAGCTTGTAAAGAAAAATTAAAGTACGTCGGGTTTAACATTGCAAACCTTACCTTTACGAAATTACATGCCTTAGAAAATAAACAACAAGAGTCAAAGCTGGATAAAGAGATTACGGAAAGAACTACAGCAACTTTTACTGAGAAGGGATTTGATTACAAAATATGATGGTTTCAAAACACTTTAATAATAAACAAAGAAAAATGGTGAATGGTCGAAGTGCAGCGGTCATTCGCTATGATGAGAATTCTTTTGGCCCCCAAGTAGTTGCACATGGGAAAGGTTATGTTGCAAATCAAATAATTGAACTTGCTAATAAAAATAATATTTATTTGCAAGAAGATGCAATGCTTGTTGAAAATCTCCTAGACATGGATTTAGGGGATAATATTCCGCCTCAACTATACGCAGTTATGGCAGAAATCTTATTATTAATTGAAGAAATGGAGAATAACTATTAAACTTCGACATTTTTCTACCGATACAATAAGTAGACAGGTTTTGGAGGGGAACAAATGACACTCATAACAAAAGAGGCGCTTCATAAGAAATCACCACAAGAGATTACTGCACTTCTATACGAGGCTTGTATGAAAAATCTAGAAGACGCAAAAAGCGCTATTGCTCAAAAGAATTATAATTCAGCAAATGAAAAACTTCAAAAAGCCAACGATATATTGGAACGTTTGGGTGCTGGACTCAACTATGAAGCTGGTATAGTTGCAGATCAATTAGATGCAGTATATAACTACATGGCAGATCGCCTAATAAAAGCCAATCTTAACAAGGATATAATCATCATTGATGAACTATTAATCCTCTTAAAAGAGCTTTCATCCGCTTGGAATAAGGCACTGGTTGTTAATAAAGATACTCAAGTTAAAACTAGCAAACAAAAAACGAGTGCATATGAACAACATTCACTCTACGATAATTAAGTTAAAGGGAGTTATGTAAAATGAAAATTAATAATAATATTCAAGCGTTGAACGCATATCGGAATTTGTCGGGAAACCAATTTAAAACATCAAAAAACCTTGAGAAGCTATCATCAGGTCTACGTATTAACCGTGCTGCGGATGATGCAGCAGGTCTTGCAATTTCCGAAAAAATGCGTTCCCAAATCCGCGGACTTAAACAAGCTGAAAGAAATGCATTAGACGGAATTTCATTAATTCAAACTGCAGAGGGTGCGATGCAAGAAATCCATGCGATGCTTCAGAGGATGCGTGAATTAACAGTACAAGCAGCTAACGATACAAATGAAGCAGTAGACAGACAAGCGATAAAAGGTGAGATTGATCAATTGGTTGATGAAATCGAGGCAATTTCACAGAGAACAGAATTTAACCAAAAGAAATTATTAAATGGAACGTTTGCGACGGCAGGGTTAGACTTCCAAATTGGTGCAAACGCCAATCAAAAGGTTACTCTTACTATTGCAAAAATGACTTCTGACAATACTGGGTTAAATGTTTCTAAGGCAGCAATTCTTGTGAATTCGCATGCAGCAGCTAATACGTCTATAACTAGTATCGATGCGGCAATTACGAAAGTTTCTGAAAGTCGTTCGAAACTAGGTGCGATTCAAAATCGACTAGAGCACACAATTAACAATTTACAAGTGACTCATGAAAATTTAACTGCATCTGAATCGCGAATTCGTGACGCTGATATGGCGCTTGAAATGACTGAGTTTACACGTAACAATATTATTAATCAAGCCGCAACTGCAATGCTTGCTCAAGCAAACCAATTACCACAAGGTGTGCTTCAATTATTGCAATAATCATCAGTTTACTAGGAAGTAAGGTCTTTAATGATCTTGCTTCTTTTTACTAAAGGCCAATTCTTACATTGTGGCTTTCTAAAACATATTCCTTGCGCAAAGTAAAAATCAAGTTGTAAGTTAGAAAAGGAAATGCTTATTTATTCTCAAAAGCTTCACGCTTTGCGTGAAGAACCAAGCATTCGCTTGGTTACGACCTAAAAGCTAATAGCAACAATCTTTTAGAAAAGAGCGATTAAAAAACAACAATCTATACGATTAGAGCTTCTAAAAAAAAATGAAATGTTATTTTGTTTACGTATGCTATAATCATTTATATCTTAACGCTAAAGTGGTGAAAAAAATGGACGTACAAAGAGTCGGACGGACAGGTATAAATAAACCCGAAGCAAAAAAAGCGGCTCCACAAGCAAGTACTTCATTTACAGAAGTCATGCAAAGAGGTCGAGACGAACAAGCCTATGCAAAGCTTGATAAATTAATGAGAGATATTGATGATCAAGGAAAAGTCTTGGCGGATTTTCGCTCGGTTGACGAACTCCGCAAATATAAAGCTCTTGTAAAAGAATTTATGGAGGATGCAGTAAAACTTGGCTTAAGCCTTGAGGAACGTCGAGGGTTTAATCGTCGTGGTCGAACGAAAGTCTACAAAATCGTCAAAGAAGTAGATCGGAAACTACTAGAATTAACTGATGCTGTTCTAAAAAAGGAGAAAAGTGGTTTAGAAATACTTGATATGGTTGGTGAAATTAAAGGGTTAATTGTTAATGTCTACGCATAGGAGTGTAGAGTTGATTGTGGAAAGTTTCTAAAATCAGAGACAATGGGTTTGGGACTAAAACGATACTAAATCAAAAAAGGGATATTGATCCCTTTTTTGATTCTAAACCGGTTCATATGGTGTAATTTCTCTAAAAATAAACGTTTTTGTTGTATTCATAATTGGTTGGAAGTTTTCAAAAGCAGATATTGGATGCACTTCGCTAATATTTAGGGAATAAAAGACAGATTTATCAACTTTTAAACTATAAAGATAATAGTCATCTAAATGGCCAGTAGTCTTGTTTTTGACTTGAGTATAGCCTGATATGATAATGGTTTCACAAGTAGGTAAAAGTGAAAAGACATAGGAACATAAGTAAAGGGCGGTGCCACCAACCATGATCGCGTAGTGTTCACGCAGTTCGCGTTGTGATTTTTTTTGTATCTTTACTTTTCCAGACTTTAGTATTTCTGCTTTTGTTAATGGGATTTCTTCCATTTGTGGTAAATCTACATCCAGGTAGACAGTATTGGGCGTAATGATTTCAAAAGAAACATTTGTGTCTAATGGAAAATCTAGCATAGCTAGGAAGCTTTCTAGCCAAAGTTCCATCCCACCAATATCACCGCTAATAACCCTCTCTACTTTTGCTGATCGTTTGAGTTTTGCTTCTTCGTATTCTTCTTTTGCTTGCTCATATAATTTTAATTCATGCTCGTATTGTTGGTTAGCTTCACTTTTCACCTTTTCTATAAAAAGGTTTCGCTTTTTAGGGAGCAGTAAACTGAGCCTCTCAAGGAAACTTAAATTTTCCTCAAATTCAACTTTTAATTCTTCATAGATTTCCTTGTTATTTGGCTTTTGTACATCAAGAGTCACTGTTTTCCGTGCTAATTCTCTAAGTTCGTCTGGTGATCTTTCATGTAAAATTTCTTTGTGGAGATTAAGCAGCTGTTTTGTATGTGAATTTATCTCTTCTTCTTTTTGGTCATATATTCTTTGAATATCATCTTGAAAATCGCGTTTGATTTCTCTTTCAATTGCTGGTGGTACTCTTTGGCCTTCTTCATCAACAAAAACGAGGGATTGAGATTCTTTATCGAAATTTAATGTGACTGCTCCAGAAATATCCTGTTTTCCGTTTTTTTGGCTTGAAGAGTGTCCAATTGCTTTATCTAATTTTGTTCGATAAGAGAGGCCACTGCCTGGGATACCGATGTTGCCATAAAGTCCGCTACGTCCCAATGTAATACTACTGCCACGTCTTCCAACCGAGGTACTAACTCCACGCTTACTTATATTTAATCGTAGACCTGGTGCTATCTTCACTCGTTTTTGAAATCGAAAGCTCATGATAAAACACTCCTAAATTTGATGTCAGTTATATCGTACTAAACTTTTACATAATTATAAAGCAATATTTCACAATTTGTTCAAAAAATGCGCTATGATAAGCAAAAGGTGGGACTAAATTGGCTAAAGGAGAATTTGTTTTTAAGACGAAATTGCCTATAGATAAAAACATAGCATGGAATTTTTTTAATGATATTAATAATTTAGTTCGGATCATTGCTTTCCCGAAAATTACGATTATCCTTTATGAGGGAGTGAAGAAGGGTAGCAAAACTGAACTTGACTTAAACTTTTATCTCTTCAAAACAAAATGGCTGTTAACCTATGTTGAGGTTGATAAAGGTCATTATTTCATCGATAAAAGTACGTCTTTACCATTCCCTTTTAAAAGTTGGGAGCATACTCATTCCTTTGAAGAAGAAGATGGGAAAGTAACGATAATGACCGATAAGGTTAGGTTTGAATCATATCTTCCAGGATTTATTACAAAGATTGGTCTTTATTTAGGCTCTTTTCGTAAACATTGTGGCTTTTTAACGTAAAATAATTGGAAAAATTTCATAGATGAAGATATCACTCAATAAATTGAGTAAGAAAAGAGCACTACTTACTAAATAAGTTGTGAATTTTTAGTGTTATTGTGTAAAAATCCGGCTTTTGGGATTTTTACGAAAGCAACAAACTTTGGAAAACAGCCTTATTTTATGTTTAGAGGTCGGCAACGCTCAATAAGAAAACACCTTCTAAAATAAGAGAAGGTGTTTTCTGCAAATAATGATATTTAACTACCAGCCACGTTCATACGATTTAGGTACTTCAATAGAAGTATTAAGTTCTTTAGCAAATGTTCTTGGTAAGTAGGGGTCTCGTAAAAATGGTCGAGCGATGAAAATAAGGTCAGCTCTTTCATTTCGTAAAATTTCTTCTGCTTGATTTCCTGTTGTTATCAGGCCTACTGCGCCAGTAGGAATAGTAGCTTGGTGACGAATGGTTTCTGCATAGCGAACTTGATAGCCAGGGTAAGCATCAATTGCTGCGGGAACAACGGCTCCCGAGCTACAATCAATTAGGTCTATGCCTTGTGCTTTCATTTTTTTGCCATATTCAACAAAGACATCTAAGCTATTTCCTTCCTTTGCATATTCATTTGCGGAAATGCGAACGAAAAGTGGACCTTCCCAGACTGTTTTTATATTGTTAATTACATGTTTTAATATCTCATAACGTCTCTCGGGAGTGCCTCCAAAGGCATCATCACGGTGATTAGTTAATGGAGATAAGAATTCATTGAGTAAATACCCGTGTGCAGCATGGATCTCAATTACATCGAAACCAGCTTGCTTAGCTCGTTCTGCCCCTTTTTTAAAGGCCTCGACCGTCTCAAAAATTTGCTCTTCCGTCATTTCTTCAGGGGTTTGCATCGTTTCGTTAAATGGAATGGGAGATGGAGCAAAAATTGGACCTTTTACCATTGCTTTTCTACCGGCATGCGCTAACTGAATACCAATCTTCCCACCTAGTTCGTGTACATGATCCACCAAGCGCTTCAAACCTTCAATGTGGGCATCATCCCAAATACCCAGGTCTTGATCTGAAATTCTTCCTTGCGGTGTTACCGCTGTTGCTTCAATAATAATTAAACCTACTTGTCCTATTGCACGACTTCCATAGTGAGTAACATGCCAATCTGTAACGAATCCCTTCTTATTATCAGCCATATACATACACATAGGAGCCATTACTAGGCGATTTTTTAAAGTGATGTTTTTAAGTTCATAAGGTGAAAAAAGCAGTGAAGACACGGATGAACCCTCCTTTTATTCGTTTACTTAAATGTTATCACAAATCTTCCCAACTCACTAATGAAAATAGGTACTTTAATCCATACTAAAAAAAAGCTAGAGTAAAAAGGAGAAGGTTTATGAATCACATCAAACCGATCATTATCAAATTTATCATTTATTGTATTCTTATCACAATGGTGTTACTATTTTATGGATTTTCTTTTCTATCATTAGTTACATTGTCAGCAATATTAGCTGTTGTTACCTACGTTCTTGGTGATATGTTTACTTTACCATTGAAAGGCAATTGGGTTGCTACACTTACTGATGGAGCAACGGTTTTTCTGGGTGTATTGATTTGGATTGTACCTACTTATGGTTTTTATTTTTCCACTATTGGAGGTGCATTATTTGTTGCATTTCTTGTGGCGGTTTGCGAGTGGTTTCTACACATTTACGTAATTGGCAGGCTAGATAGAGAGGACCGTGAACCAATTTATGATTAGGGTGTCATAGGACGACTGAAAAGCAACAAAGTTTACAAAGAGAGTCTTTGTTAAAGAAAGGTCAAAAATTGTTGCTTTTAAAATAACTAATAACGATTAGCTATATTAAGGTCTCGGGTATCTCTTCTAACATTGAACTTGTTTTAATCGCAGAAATATGGTTCATTGATTATAATAATTTGAGCAACAATCTTTTAGGAAAGAGCGTTACGAAAAGAGCATTAAAAATAGAAGGCCACTTGGCCTTCTATTTCTTCTGAAACATTTCTTGATTTAGATATATTAGTATTGAGCTTCGTGTCAGTATTCCTTTAAGCGCTCCGTCAGCGTCTGTCATGCAAATAAATGGGTTATTAATCGAAAGTGCTAAAGCTTTAGCAAAAGTGTCACTCATTTTCATGGTAGCAAGTTTTGAGCTCATTACATCTGAAACTTTAAAGTTGTGGAGGCGATCAAGCTCAATTCGTTCGAGTCCAAGGATTGAATCTAGAATTAACGCTTTACTAATAATACCGTTTAATTTTGATTCTTTGTCTAATACAGGAATGGCGGTGTAACCAGATTTAACTAGAACTAATAAGGCGTGCTCAAGACTGTTGTTTTGTTGAACATGTGCTACTTTCTCGATAGGGATGATTAAGCTCTTAATATTTTCTTCCAAAAACGTACAATTTTTTAAGGTTTCTTGAATCATTTTTATCACGTTCTTTTCATCTAGAGTTGTAAAAGTAATAAACATTCCACTCTCTAATACTAGGAGTCATTGATTTTTTTGTCAACTGGAAGCTCCTTCATATAAAAGAGAATAAATCTAGACTATTTGGACAGAATTCATAAAACGTTAGAGGTGAAGAAATGCATTCGAAGCAAACGGTTAAGTATACCTGTGATAAATATCCTTCTGGTAATTGTTATTACTATAAGCAGGAAATTATTACACATGATAGTTGGGAGAATCTCGATTCTTTAGCATGGTCAGCGCCTCGACCTATTACTAAAGAAACATTTTTAAAGCAAAAACAATTAGGATTTAAAACAGAAATTAATTACATCAACAAACAACCGGCAAAAATTATTCAATTTCAAACGTGAAAAAACCCTTAGAATTGAGGGTTTTTTTCAAAAGATAAGAATGTATATGCGTTTTTAGTACTTGGTGTCTAGCTTCAGGCGCCATCGGCTCGAGGTCAAATAACCTGCCAGATATAAAAGTGAAAAGCGCACTTTTAATCTGACAGAACATTTGCTTGTCGCCGATAGGCGGGCGCCTTGCGCTTTTCTTACGTTTTATAGGCTATTAGTTTAATCTTGCTTTTGTGTTTGCCCCGAGACCTTGATATATCTTGTCATTACTAGCTATTTTTTAAGCAAGAATCTATGAGAAGATAGCCATGCCAAAAATTTTCAGGGCTTTTATCAATCTTACTTTGTAAAAGATGTGACGCAGGTACAATTTTAACATTTTTTTGTTTAAGGCTTTTTACAGCCTCAGTGACACCCTTTACCGTTGCATCCCCTTTTACACCTACATGACCAATACCAATCGCATGGCCTTTGCGCTCAGCTACTTTTACAAGTTTATTCATTTGCTTATAAACATGACTACTTGACGAATGAGTATCATCTAAAAAAATATCACGCATTCCCCAAGGAACACCAAGTTCTTCAGCTAATCTAGGTATGACTGAATTAGGGGCTGTGCCACTGTCAATAAAGTATAAGTTGTATTCCTTAGCCGTTTCTAGTATTACCCTCATAATTGCTTCATCCTCGACAATAAGTGATCCCATATGATTGTTCATACCTTTTGCATGTGGGACACTCTCGATCGCTTGAACCACTCGCTTTTTTACCTCAGTTAAAGATAAATCCTTTGTAATAGGGTTTGGACCTAACCAAGAAGACTTTCCTTTTTTAGGTTGTAGTGGTAAGTGAATCATGACCTCTAATCCTAAACTATGGGCGAGTTCAGCCTGTTTTTTAGATTGTTCTAAAAAGGGCATTACGGCTACTGTTATTGGGATTTTTGTTTGAAAAAAGTCATGAACACCTTTGACATCACCACCAAAATCATCAATAATAATCGCAACCTTTACATCTTCTAAACTTTCAGCATTAATTGTTGGTGGAATAACCATCGTAAACAGACAAAGTAACAATAAAATCATATGTGTTGGTTTCATTTTTCTTTCCTCCATTACTGATTTCTTACATAATTTGTCCATCTCATAACAGTTTTAGCCTATTAACGATGCAAAAAAAAAGGAGATCTAAAGAAAGATCCCTCATAATTATTTTCTCATATTAAAAGCTGCATTTAATTGACCGCGGAGCATGCGCTCTCTAAGTTCATTTTCACGTAGTTTCTTTTGCTCCATTTTTCTAATTTCAAATGTTTGCATACCATCCTCCATTTTATTGGCAATGTCAACTAAGCGCTCTACATCGGAAAAAGAGAATTTTCTGGTTCCACCTTTTGATCGATCAGGAAAAATAAGCTTGCGTTCTTCGTAATAACGAATTTGTCTCTCTGATAAACCTGTTAACTCGCTCACGACGCCAATTGTAATAACTTTTTTATTTTTATAGGAAGACAAGTTTATCAACTCCTGTCTATAAAATATTTCATTTAGGCTAAATTCGGATGTTTAACAAACCAATTGCTTTTCCTTAATTAAAACTTACAGATCTTTACTGAAGTACGTTTACGAAAGATCCTTTTATAATAATAACACTATACCACTTTTTAGAAATCGGTAAGGGAATTTGTAAGAAAATCTATCAAGGAACGTTCTTTCTGTTTTAAGGTTAAGACTAAAAACAAGTATTTTTAAAAAATGGAAATAATAAAGGATAGGCGTCTCTTCTAGAGTATATGGGAAGTGGGCGCTTTTTTTGCAAGAATCTCGCTGCTTGCTACCAAAAGACTATAGTGATAAAATTTTAAATTATTAATCAATTCAACAAACAATTTACTGGTACTGAAAAAACTACAATTATGAGGTGACTATGAAATTATGAAGGTTTGTAAGTTTGGTGGAACATCGTTAGCAAGCGCTGAACAGATGAAAAAAGTAGCGAATATCGTTATGGCAGATACCGAAAGAAAAATTGTCGTTGTTTCAGCACCAGGAAAGAGATTTAAGGAAGATACGAAAGTAACTGATTTATTAATTTCTTTAGCAGATGAGGCATTAACTAATGGTGATGTCGACGAGGCTTTACGTTTAGTTGTCAGTCGTTATGAGCAAATTGCGTTGGCATTAAACTTATCAGAGGATATTGTTAGGATCATTACAGATGATTTAGAGTCACGATTAGCTGCAAAAGATGAAGGTGATCAGGAGTTTACCGACCTAATGAAAGCTAGTGGTGAAGATAATTGTGCAAAACTATTTTCTTTTTATCTACAATCATTAGGGGTGAATGCTCATTATGTAGATCCAAAGGAAGTAGGTTTGTTAGTAAGTAAAGAGTATGGAAATGCTCAAGTTCTTCCTGAAGCTTATGAGAATTTATACGCTAGAATGAGAAACAAAGAGGGTGTATTAATTTTCCCTGGATTTTTTGGCTACACAGAAGAGGGGACGCTTGTAACTTTTCCCCGTGGTGGCTCAGATATTACTGGTTCGATTGTGGCTGCTGCCGTGGAAGCAGAGCTATACGAAAATTTCACTGATGTAGATTCCGTTTTTGCTGCTAACCCAAATGTCGTACAAAACCCAGTGGAAATTAAAGAATTAACCTATCGCGAAATGCGAGAACTTTCTTACGCAGGTTTTTCAGTGTTTCATGATGAAGCGCTAATACCAGCTTTTAAAAAAGGAGTTCCTGTTTGTATTAAAAACACAAATAACCCAGCTGCTAGAGGAACGATGGTCGTAAACGAGCGGAATTTTATGATCAACCCAATTGTCGGGATAGCAAGCGATACTGGGTTTAGCACCATCTATGTAAGGAAATACTTAATGAACAGAGAAATTGGCTTTGGACGAAAGCTTTTAGAGATTTTAGAGGATCAGGGTCTCTCCTACGAGCATATGCCATCAGGTATTGATGATACATCGATCATCCTTAGAGATTCTCAGTTATCACCAGAGATAGAAGCGAGAATTGTTTCTCGCATTGAGAATGAACTTGACGTCGATGATGTTCACGTTGAGCACGACTTTGCAATGGTGATGATTGTCGGTGAAGGTATGAAAAAAATGGTTGGAATTACAGCTAAAGCGACAACGGGATTAGCCAGAGCAGGAGTAAATCTCCATATGATTAATCAAGGCTCATCTGAGGTCAGTATGGTATTTGGAGTTAAGTCTGTAGATGCTGACAAGGCTGTCAGAGAATTATATAACGATTTCTTCGTAGAAACAAAAAGCCCAGTTCTTTAAGAACTGGGTTTTTCTTCATCCTTTAAGACCTCGAAGCTTAGCTAAACAACTCTAGATTTTACACTTTCTACTTATCTCGTGACATATTAATAATTAACTGTTTTAATTCCTTTACTTCGTTTCTTAACTCAGCTAATTGGTCAGGTTCTTCTAATTTATCCGCCGCATCTGCTTTCTCGACATTACTTACAATAACCCCGATAAACAAGTTAAATATGACAAACGTCCCTACAAGGACAAACAAAACAAAGTAAATCCATGCCCATGGCAATTCGTGAAAAATTGGCCACATGACGCCACTAGCCCAAGATTCTAATGTAACGACTTGGAATAATGTCAATAAAGACAACTGGAGCGAGCCAAAATACTCTGGTGCGACTTCAGCAAAGAGCATGGTTCCAGTCACAGCAAAAATATAGAAAATAATGCTCATTAGAAGCATTATGTTTCCTAGAGCAGGTATCGTTAACAATAATGCATCGACTAGCTTACGTAAAGAAGGCAAAATGGAAATGGCCCTGAATACACGAAGTACACGTAAAATCCGTAATACCGTAACAAAGTGTGCGCCAACAAAAATGTGGCCAGCAGCAACGATTAAAAAGTCAAACCAATTCCAACTATTTTTGAAAAAATGGATGAATTTTTTTTCAGCAATCATTCGTAAGACGATCTCAACGGTGAAAATCCAGATAAGAGCTCTATCCATTAGGTAAAATAATTCTTTGTAAGATTCGTAAATTGATGGGTATGTTTCGAGGCCAACAATTATTGCATTAAACATAATGAGGCCAAGAATTGTTCCGGTAAAATACTTATGATTGACGAGCTGATGTATCTGACGTCGCAAATTAGGCATTTTTGTTTCTGTGTTGGGCATTTCAGACATAATGTTCCTCCGATAATAAAATCTTCTTTTAGCACTAACTTTTATTCTACTAAATATTTGAGCTCGATGAAACAGTTTAATTGCATTTTAGAAATAAGTTCAAGGTTGTAGCGGTCAGAATACTAGAATTACTCATACAAATACTCCTGGGAAAATAAAAATAGCCTAGCTAAGAACTAGGCCGTTACATACAGAAAGAAATGTTGATATCTACTATTTACTGCTACTTCACGACGGAATATTGTTTGCCGAGTTCCGTAGAGCGCTGGGCAGCTCTTTTAATGCATTCCACCATTGCTTCTTGGTATTGAAAGCTTTCAAGAACTTTAAAGCCAGCCTCAGTAGTCCCACCTGGACTCATTACTTGTTTATATAATGTTTTGGAAGAAAGAGTTGTAGACTTTATTCTTTCAGCTGCGCCGATAAGCACTTGTGCGATTAATTGTTTTGCTAGCTCCTCATCTAATCCGATTTCTTTTGCACCTATTTCCATGGCCTCGATTAAATAGTAAATATACGCAGGGCCGGACCCTGATAAACCAGTTATTGCATCCAATTTTTGTTCTTCGACAGTCACGACTTCGCCTATCGCTTTAAATAATGTTTCCGCTAGCATAGTATGTTCTTCTTTTGCAGAACTGCCACCTGAAATGGCGGTAATTGATTGGCCGACAGCAGCCGAAGTATTAGGCATTGTTCTAATAATCGGTGCCTCATGACAAAGTAATTGGGAGATACATGATGTCGATACACCTGCAAGTATCGAGATGAATATTTGCTTGTTTGTTGTGAACTCTTTAATTTTACCGATCGTCTCAGCGATATCCTTCGGTTTGATTGCAAAAATAATAATATCCATCTTTGGGAGTACTTCTTGATAGTTATAAAAAGTATTTACATGGTATTGTTCCTGTAAAAGGAGAAGTTTTTCTTTGTTACTTCGGTTTGTCACATTAATTTGCTGTGGCAGTAATATTTTTTTTGTTAAAATACCAGAGATCATTGCCTCAGCCATACTTCCAGCACCGATAAAAGCAACCTTTTTATTCGCTAACATATGGGTCCTCTCCTTCACTTTGTTTATTTACAGTGCTACTTAATTAAAGTCTTTATTGGTCATTGATTACACATTCCCCATTACGAACGAATTTGTCCGTTTCCTAAAATGAGATATTTTGAAGAGGTTAAGGCTTCTAACCCCATTGGTCCTCTAGCATGTAGCTTTTGGGTACTAATACCAATTTCTGCACCAAAGCCAAATTCATAGCCATCAGTAAAACGAGTCGAAGCATTATGATAAAGTGCAGCTGCATCTACATAAGTGAAGAATTGTTCAACATGTTTGTTAGTTTCGGTGATGATCGCTTCCGAATGTTTTGAACCATAAGTGGCAATATGTTTTATGGCTTCATCGACGGATGAAACAACCTTAACAGCTAACGTTAAATTTAAAAATTCGGTCTTCCAATCATCGTCTGATGCGCAGTTCACGCGTTTGTCTAATTGCTTTGCTAATTCATCCCCTCGTAGTTCAACACCTTTATTGATAAGAGCATCTACTAAGTCTGTAAAGTGTAGCTTCGCCCAATCTTTATGAACAAGTACGGTTTCACAAGCATTACAAACAGAAGGTCGTTGTGCTTTTGCATTTACCACAATATCTACTGCCATTTGATTTTGTGCCGTTTCGTCGATAAAAATATGACAGTTACCCACACCAGTTTCTAAAACAGGAACAGAAGCCTTTTCAACAACGGAACGGATAAGGGAGGCACCACCCCGTGGAATAAGAACATCTAAATATTCATTTAACTTAAACATTTTTTCTGCTGTTTCTCGTGATGTGTCTTCAATAAGCTGGACGGCTTCAACTGGTAGTGAACTTTGCTCAAGTCCGTGACGAATGGCTAGAACTAATGCTTTATTTGAATGAATGGCAGTAGAACTTCCACGTAAGATTACTGCATTCCCAGTTTTTAAACAAAGGCTAGCGGCGTCAACCGTTACATTCGGTCTTGCTTCATAAATCATTCCGACGACACCTAAAGGAACGCGGACTTTTTTAATTGCAGGCCATTGGGGCGGATGGCTTCAAACGTAACGTTCCCAACAGGATCTTCGAGTTCAAGTAATTGGTTGATGGCTGTGGCGATGTCTTTTAGTCTTTCTTCCGTTAATCTTAACCGATCTAGTAATCCCTCAGAAAGGCCAGCGTCTTTTCCAACTCCGATATCTTTTTCATTTTCTTGCAAAATAAAATTCATTTTATCGAGTAGTGCCCGACTGATATATGTTAATGCTTCATTTTTTTGCGCTGTGGAAGCCGCCGCCAATGCTCCGGTTACTTCTTTTGCTTTTTTTGCCTTTTGAATTAACTCATTCATTTTATCCCTCCGCTATGAAAATGTGATCCAATAATCGCGATGAATTGCTTCAGCATCTTGAGAGTTTGTTGTTTTTTTAACCTCAGAGCTTCCTTTTCCTTTAATTGTTAGTAACTCTTGGGAAGAGTAGTTAACTTGGCCTTTACCAATTACTTTTCCACGACTACTGATGACCTCTACGACATCACCTTTTTGAAAGGTTCCAGATACTTCTTGAATGCCGACTGGTAGTAAGCTTTTTCCTTTTGTCATGATTGCCTGAGCCGCACCATCATCAATGACAAGTTTACCAGTTGCTGTTGAGTGAAAAGCGATCCACTGTTTTTTGTTTTTGACTGATTTTTTCGTAGTGGAACCAATATATGTGCCGTCCCCTTTGCCAAGGAGGATATCCACTAATTTTTCAGTTCCTTGGCCAGTTCCAATAAAGACGTTTACACCGAGAGAATTTGCCGTTTTGGCAGCTAATATTTTTGATTTCATTCCTCCTGTACCTACTTTTGAGCCAGTTGATTTAGCTTGATCTAGTAGTTCGTCTCCTATGGAAGGGAGGTAATGATATTTTTTTGCCTCCGGATTTTTACGAGGGTCCTCATCGTACAGGCCGTTTATATCTGTTAAAACAGCTAAAAAATCTGCATGAACAAGGCCACTTACTAATGCAGAAAGCATGTCATTGTCACCGAATGTAAGTTCTGCTACAGAGGTAGAATCGTTCTCGTTGATAATCGGTACGACACCACGCACGAGTAGCTCTGTTAGAACAGCGTAGGCATTGTTATATTGTTCTTGGCTAACAAAGTCATTTCTTGTTAATAGAAGTTGGGCAACAACTATATCATGGTGTCCGAATACTTCTTCATAGCCTTGCATGAGTAGACCTTGCCCAACTGCTGCTGCTGCTTGTTTCCCTGCAATTGTCACTGGTCTTGTTGGATACCCAAGCTTAGTAAAGCCAGCGGCAACTGCTCCTGATGAAATTAAGATCACTTCATGTCCTAGTTTTTTTAGACTTGCCAAAGCGTTGGCGTGTTCAGTAAGCTTTTCAATTGAAAGACCACCATTACTGCATGTTAATGAACTACTGCCAATTTTTACGACAATGCGTTGCTTCCTCATCCTAGACCCCTCTTTTAAGAACAATATATTTTCTTTTGGATATTTTTTCTATGGCTCTTTCGTTTAGGTTGTGTTTTATCAAAAATTGTTGCTTTAAAAATAGAGACAAGATATATCACGGTCTCGGGGCTTTCCCATGAGAGCTTGATATTTCGGGTTAAATTTATTTCACTGCAAATAAAAAACTCCACCATCCTTATAAAAATAAGGACGGAAGAGTTTTTCATCCGCGGTACCACCTTAATTGACATCAGTTCGTGATGTCCTCTTAATTCCATTAACGCTGGTCACGGTTAGATTTTCCCTAACACTCGAGGGTAGGTTCAATAAACTTTGTACGATGGGATCTTTCAGCCGCTGAACCCCAATCTCTTTCGCCAAAGCATTTATTTACTAGTCCCTTTCAACACTTTACATTTTAAGTTTTTCTAATTATCTGACATTTATTTATTGCTGTCAATAGTTTTTTCTGTGTGAATTAAACCAATATCATTTATTAGAACAATGAAATTTACTTGGATATGAATTATAATAAATTTTACTATGGATGTAAAGTAGGGAAAAATAATGATCTAGAGGTGGAGCAATTGAAACATACGTTACATAATAAAATCATTGTTATTACTGGGGCCTCAAGTGGAATTGGTTTGAGATTAGCGATTGATGTGGCACAAAAGGGTGGAATACCAGTGCTTCTGGCACGTTCTACGGAAAAATTACAATCGGCAAGTGCAGAAATTCTAAAAACAACAGGCATCAGAGCCCCATACTTCACACTTGATGTTAGCAATCATGCTATGGTCTCTCAAACTTTTCATGATATCCTCAAAAACCATCAAAAGATTGATGTTTTAATAAATAATGCTGGTTTTGCTATCTTTGATACGTTTTTAGATTCAAAAGTAGCTGACATTGAAGAGATGTTTGCAGTAAATGTTTTCGGAGTAATTACATGTACGAAAGCAGTACTTCCGGCGATGCTGAAGGAAAACCAAGGTCATATTATCAATATTGCCTCACAGGCTGGAAAGCTTGCGACGCCTAAATCTAGTGTCTACTCAGCGACTAAACACGCGGTTTTAGCAATCACAAACAGCCTTCGGATGGAATTAATTAATACAAACATCTTTGTAAGTGCAGTCAATCCAGGGCCAATTAAAACTCCATTTTTTGATAGGGCTGATAGCAGCGGAAACTATGCCAAAAATGTTGAGAAATTTATGCTAGAGCCTAGCTATGTTTCAGAAAAAATTCTTCAATTAATTGATAAGCCTAAGCGAGAAATAAATTTGCCAGGTTGGATGGGATTAGGTACTACCATTTATCAACTATTTCCAAGCTTAGTTGAAAAAATTGCAGGGAAAAAATTGAACCAAAAATAAACTGAAAAACTTTTCAGCTAGATCTTTAAAAATTGAATGAATTCTACAATACGGTGAAGCACATCTTTTGTTATTGCGAGAAACGATGTTATATAATGAAACCAAAATCGTTTGAAAAAGGAGAGCGCTAATGGCTAGAAGAAAGGTTGAAAAAACAACGCTTTTTTCAGCTACTGAATCATTGCTAATTGAACAAGGTTACCGGGGATTTCACTTTAAGTCTTTATCTGAGCGGCTGAAAATTGGCAGAAGCACCTTATATGAATATTACACAAGTAAAGAAGAATTAATTACTGATTACCTAGTGCACATGTTGGATGGGATTATTGAGGAATGTAGCGAAATTTCGAAAACGGATGCTGTAGGTCAACTAAAAGAGATTTTAAAAATCCTTTTAAAGTATTCACAATTACATCAAATTGTCCTAGTCATTCCTTTTATTGATCCACATCATTCATCACAAGTCGAGATGGCACTTGCCAACTTAAAGCGAGATCATGACCTTTTATATGACAAAATTAGCAGTCTTATAGAAGTAGGTAAGAGTGAAAAGACGATTCGTAGTGATATTGAAACAGCGGTTATTGCTAGTATGATTTTTAATGCCATCCAAGTTCCCAATTCGCTAAAGATAAATGAGGAAAAATGGAGTGAAAAGGTTCTAGAAATTTTATTTACTGGAATTGGGTCGAATAAGTGAGTAAATGGTTGCTACCTAGGAGCAACCATTTTTTCACATTGAAAACAGAACGTATATTCGTTTATAATGAATAGTATAATAAGAATGTATGTTCTGTTTTGTAGTTAGTTTTATAGAAAGGAGCGGAAATATGAACATCGACTATCACTCATTGCCAATGCGAACAATATTTTGTGTTGATATGAAAAGCTTTTATGCAAGCTGCTCGGCTATTGTTCTAGGTCTTGATCCACTGACATGCTATTTAGCTGTGGTAGGTGATACCCAGAGGGATGGAAGTATCGTTTTAGCGGCAACTCCACGTTTAAAAGCTGATTTTGGAATTAAAACTGGGAATCGTCTTTTTGAAATTCCAAATGATCCAAGAATTAAAATTGTTAATGCACAAATGTCAACCTATCTTCAGGTTTCTACCAAGTTGACGAAATTTTTTAATCGATATGTCCCTTTAGAAGCCATTCACACGTATAGCGTTGATGAAAGCTTTCTTGACGTTAAGGGAACGACGCGACTTTGGGGATCTGAGTGGACTCTTGCCGAACGGATTAAAAAAGAAATGTTAGCGGAGTTTGGGTTAAGTTGTTCAATTGGGATCGGCCCAAACATGCTCCTTGCAAAAGTTTGCCTTGATTTAGAAGCAAAAAAGGTAGGGATTGCCAAGTGGACATATGCTGATGTGAAAAGAAAGCTTTGGAATGTTGCGCCTTTACGTGAGATGTGGGGAATTGGTTCAAAAATCGAGAAGCGATTAAATAGATTAGGGATTTTCTCTATTGGGCAATTAGCCAATGCTCCACTAGCACTCCTTGAAAAAAACTTTGGAATTATGGGAAACCAGCTATATTATCATGCCAACGGTGTTGATCTTTCCGATTTAGGAGCACCAATTATGGAAGGGCAAATCAGCTTTGGAAAAAGTCAAATTTTACTCCGCGATTATTGTGATCGAGAAGAAGTTAGACATGTCATTTTAGAAATGTGTGAAGAAGTTGCAAGAAGAGCGAGAACAGCGAGAAAAGCAGGGAGGACAGTTACTTTAGGTATTGGCTATAGTAAAGATGAAGGAGGGGGGGCTTTCACAGATCAATTACACTACAAGGAGCGACAAATATTACATTAGAAATATATAAAGCGTGCCTACTGCTTTTTGATAAGCACTATCATAATGAAACTGTGCGAAGTATTTCTATCGCGCTTTCTAATGTAATGAACGATAACGAAATTCAATTGAATTTGTTCGAGCCTAACAAGCCTCGTCAAAGAGAACTTGGTTATGTAATGGATTCAATAGAGAAAAGTATGGCTCAGATAAACTACTGCGAGCAGTTTCCTATACAAAAGCAGGCACTACTAAGCATCGTAGTAAGCTTGTTGGTGGCCATAAAGCTTAAAAACAGGTAAAGAAGAGGTGAGGAAAATAATTAGAGATCGGGGTAATATAAAGTGGACAGCAATGATGCTCCCTGAGCACGTAGCGATGCTTCGAGATTTAAAGACGAGTGAAAATAATAAAACAAAACCTTTCATAGATGAACAACGATTAGAAGAAATGAATGAAACCATTTGTTTTGCTATGGAAGAGAAAAATAAGGTGACGGTCACATACTATAAAGCCTATGATTACATAGATGTTGTAGGAATGATTGAATATTTTGACGCTACGTCACGTTGCATTCGAATTGCTACGAAAGATGAAAGAATTACAATTTATCTTGAAGCTATAATTGACATTAAAGTTAGTTGAATAATCATTCATTTCCGTTCAAGAATTTGTAATATATCTTTCACAATTTGGTTACTTCTATTCGCACGAAAAGGTGGTATAGTAATAGTGCCAAAAGGTTAATTTTAAAAAATAAGAATGGGAAGTGAAGGCGTGATCGTTCAAGATTTAATCGAAACAACAGAGTATTTCACTGAGGAAACAAAAGACGACTTTTTTGTTATTTATGAAAAATTCGCAAACAGTGATTGTAACTGCGAAGGAAACATGTTAGAAGAAATAGAATGTGATGATGAGGAAATTATTCAAATTCTTCAAGGAAATCCTGAGTGCAGCTGTTCATTACGAAACATTAAGAGCTATCGCGTCGGGCAAGAATATAAGAATGTAGAGGCTATTCTTGCGACGATTAAAAAAGAGCATAAAGAAATCTTCAAGTAAAAAAAGGTACGTAGCAATTGATCATCCAATAATTAACTTATTATATATACTACGTTTTTCACACATCCTCCCACTCTGCTGGGGGGATTTCCTTTTGGGTTAAAAGACAGAAAAATCACAAAGTTGAAAATTTATAAAATACACAATATATAATTAACATGTAACGAAGCAAAACACTTACACTCTACTGTTATTGCAGAAAAATAGGGAAAAGCTATAATAAAAGAAAAGGCTTTATGCGAAAAAAATAATAAAGGGGCAAAAAAATGATAAAAGTGTTATTTGTTTGCTTAGGGAATATATGTCGTTCGCCAATGGCGGAAGCGATTTTTAGACAAAAGGTAATAAGGGCCGGACTTGAGGAGAAATTTCTAATAGATTCAGCAGGAACAGGTAGTTGGCATATTGGTAAACGTCCACATGAAGGTACGTTGGAAATCTTAACAACGTATAATATCGATAGTTCCGAAATTACTGCTAGGCAATTGCAGCAAGATGACTTAAAAATATTTGATTATATCCTTGCAATGGATGCAGAAAATTTAGGTAACCTCCATCGCTTAAAAGGAAGAGAGGAATCTGGAGAAATTTGCAGATTACTTGATTTCATTCCCGAAATAGAGGTCTCTGATGTACCGGATCCCTATTTTACAGGGAATTTTGAAGAAGTGTATGATTTGCTAGAACAGGCATGCACCGAACTACTTACATATATAAGAAAAGAGAAAAGATTTAATAAAAAAGCTGACTCAGGTCAGCTTTTTTAAAAGATAAGAATGTATAAAATTTCAAAGTAATAACTGTCTAGCTCCACCGTCCAGCCCCTCGAGGTCAAATAACCTTCGAGAATAAAAGTGAAAGAGCACACTTTTTCTCGAAGAACATTTGCTTGTCGGGGCTCCCAGGACGCTTGCGCTTTTCTTACGTAGGTATTATAGTTCTTGAAGCTCTTGTACACTTACTGTCATTTCATTCTCAGGATTTTTTCGTGGGTATACACGAGCGGTACCGTCTTCATTATTAACATTTTGAATCCAGATAGAAGTGCCGTTGTACTGTACTTCAATTTCTTTTGCAGAATCTAAAATTTGTTTGGCGCGATTTACATTCATAGATAAATCCTCCTTTTTTTTAGCATGTAACTAAATCTCACCTCAAAAGTTCACAAATCTAAATAAAACTCCAGTCAAATTACCATCATGTTGGTGAAGCGAACTTTCATTGTGTCTATCCATAATATCTCAATAAAAGAAAAAACTATTCGTAAGAAAAATTATGTAAGAATACATGCCAATCGTATAATCGAAAGAACGATTAACCCTATCTGTGAATATGTTGATGTATGGGCAGGTTCAGTCCATTTGAATGTCTAGCTCCGAGCGCCAACTGCTCCTGCGGTTACTCGTCGCAAAGGTGCAAAGGTGTAACTCATTGAAGTCCTTGGCTCGAGTCAAATAACCTGCCAAATAAAAAAGTGAAAAACCCACTTTTTTACTGTCAGAACATTTGCTTGTCGCCGTCAGGCGGGCGCTCTGTGCTTTTCTAATAAACAACATTCCCTAGGAGGGGTTGATATAGATGTGCGGTATTACAGGTTGGATAGATTGGAATAAGGATTTAACAAAGGAAGTAAAGACGGTAGAACAAATGGCCGCAACGTTAAGCAGACGAGGGCCAGATGATTATCGGGTTTGGAGTACACTTCATGCTGCTTTAGGCCATACAAGATTAGTTGTGGTTGATCCTGAAGGCGGGAAACAGCCGATGACAAAGTCAGCAGAAAACAGAGTGTTCACAATAGCCTATAACGGCGAATTATACAATACAGAGGATCTACGCAAAGAATTATTACAAAGGGGACACAAGTTTAAGTCACATTCGGATACAGAGGTTTTGCTAACTTCATTTATCGAGTGGGGACCAGAGTGTGTTGATCGCTTGAATGGTATTTTTGCATTTGCAATTTGGGACGCACAAAAAGAAGAATTGTTCATTGCTAGGGACCGACTAGGTGTGAAACCACTATTTTATCAGGAAATAAACGGTTCTTTTTTATTCGGTTCGGAGTTAAAAGCTATATTGGCTCATCCGGATGTAAAGCCAGAGGTAACACGTGAAGGCTTAGCTGAAGTTTTTGGATTAGGTCCTTCACGAACTCCTGGTCACGGTGTTTTTCATAATATGAAGGAATTACGCCCAGGGCACGCGTTAAAGTATGGTAGAGGTGGATTAAGAGTTTATCGTTATTGGAGTTTGAAAAGTGAGCGGCATGAAGGCACTGTCGAACAAACTGCTGAGAAAATTCAATGGTTATTACAAGATACTGTAGAAAGACAACTTGTAGCAGATGTTCCAGTCAGCACATTTCTCTCGGGTGGTGTCGATTCAAGTGCTTTAACAGCTTTTGCTGCAAAATATTTCGAAAAAGAAGGTAGAGGTCCACTTCACACGTATTCCGTAGATTATATTGACAATGATAAATACTTCAAAGCTAATGATTTTCAACCAAATGCAGATGGGCCTTGGATTAAAAGAGTGTCTGAATATCTAGGGACAAAACATCATTCATGCGTCATTACAAATGAAGATTTAGCAGGGTATTTAAAAGAGGCCGTCCTTGTCCGAGATTTACCGGGTATGGCTGATATTGATTCATCCTTATTATGGTTTTGTAAACAAATAAAAAAGATGTAACTGTTGGTTTGTCAGGTGAGTGTGCGGATGAAATTTTTGGTGGATATCCGTGGTTTCATCGTGAAGATTTGATGAACCGTGATGGGTTTCCGTGGATGCACTCGACATTAGAGCGTGAAGCGCTCCTTAAAAATGAGTGGCGGGAGAAACTTCAACTACAAGACTATGTTAATAATCGTTACTCGGATACAATAGCTGAAACACCACGCCTTGAAGGGGAAAGCCCTGCGGATGCCCGTCGTAGAGAATTATTTTATTTAAACATGGTCTGGTTTATGACGACGTTGTTAGATCGCAAAGATCGTATGAGTATGGGGGCAAGCCTTGAAGTAAGAGTTCCGTTTGCAGATCATCGTCTTGTTGAGTACGTCTGGAATATCCCTTGGGAGATGAAAAACCTAGAAGGGCGAGAAAAGGGTATTTTACGAAAAGCACTAGAGGGTTTCTTGCCACACGATGTTCTTTATCGTAAGAAGAGTCCGTATCCCAAAACTCATAATCCACACTATACAAAGGCTGTAAAAAACTGGTTGAAAGATATCGTCGATGATACTTCTTCGCCTCTATTACAATTTGTTGACGAAAAGAAAGTTAGAGATATTATTGATACAGACGGTGCAGCCTTTAAGAAGCCGTGGTTCGGGCAACTTATGACTGGTCCACAGCTAATGGCCCATTTAGCGCAGATTGACACGTGGTTGAAAGAATATAAAGTAGAAATAAAAGAATAGAAAGTATGAAGCAAGCGGCTGATGATTTGATAGCCGCTTGCTTCATTTTCTGTTTAGGATCTAGAAAGAAAGGGAGATTATTTTTTTGCCAAATCCTTTCGGTCAGCGGCTAATGGTGGTTGTTCAAGCCATCCTTTACTGATTAATAGTTTAGCTCCATCCTCTGCATAAAGCCCAATCTCTGTAATAAGTTTTGTGTATGCCACTGCTAAGTCACGTCGTTGAGAGATGGCTAACCCAGCTCCATAAAACCCTACTGCTGCAGAACATAATGAGACGACGTGATTGAGCATTAGTTTATCTGAAAAGGGCGAAATCGTTGAATTTGTAATTTCAGATACCCATGAAGTAGGGGAAGTTAAATCCTCAGTGGATAACATTGCACTCAAAGTATCAAATTGTTTTTTACAAATGTTTTTTCCTTTTTCAAAATACTTTTTAACTTCATCAGACTTGCAAACTTGAGCAAACCCAATTTCTAAGACCACTTTCACAACCGTTTTTTGCATGTTATAACTGATCCCACTAATTTCCATCGCGTTTAAGGGGCGTTTTTTACCAAACCAGCCTGTTAAGTAGCTTTGATCGTTTACAAAGTCAAGTTGACTAGGTGGGTTAATATGTGGAGCTCTACTGTAAATCCCTTTATTTAACATTAACTGAACAACCCGTTCATATAATTCCATTGCTTCTTTATTGCATTGAACGAAATAAGCTATTTGGTCGGAACGGACGGATGAGCCGACAGCACCAGCATAGCCTGTCATTCCGTGTAAGGTCATCACATGCATATAAACTAGTAGGAAAGTATCAGTAAATAACAGTGGAGCGTTATTGTTAACATCATCCTCTATTGAAAATCCCTTTGGTATAGGGACTTTTTCTTGAGTTAGAAATTCTTTGACTTTACTAATATGACTTTCAGCTATGCTTCTAGCAGAAGTAAGAATGTTCCTAATGGCTTCATCTTCTACTTTTTCAATTGAATGGGTAAAAAAACAAATAGCTAAGGAGTCATTCATATACTGTGACCAAAGGTTTGCTAATTCTGCCGAAGTAAGTCCTACGTTATGCTTTTTGTTTTCCATGAAAATACCCTCCTTTAGAAACGTATGTTAAATTTCTTAATTCATTATTTTCGGCTACTAAGTTCAAATGTAGTGCGTAGAAATCATTTGCAACTACATTTTAGATTGATATAGCTCGGGTAAGGTGATTATGAAATTCACTTATGTAGTAAAACTTTTATGTTCCCATTTTAGCTTATTGTTCAAAATCAAGTATGTGATTATACTAAGATAATAAAAGGCTGTTTTCGAGAACTTTGTTGGTAATAAAAAGGAGAGTGCTTAATGCTTAGAATAAGCCTACAAAAAAGAGGGCATAGTGCTGAGCCTGCTTTTACTCTAACTACAATGAAAAAGAAAATGACCATCTCAAGATATAGAGAAACACTCGATGGACATGTTTCATGAACCATGTAGTAAGTCATGGAAATTCATTCCTCGAAACCTTATGCATTGAAGTGAGATTGGGTGTTGTACATCAACTATATTATTACCTAATATTTTTAGTAATTATCCCAAGCATCACTTTAAATTATTGAAAAAGCCAAAGTACTTTTGTACTTTTGTATAGCAAACCTTAGTCTAGTTAACAGCAAAATCATTTTGTATCAAAAATGTTTTTTACATATAATCTAAGGGAGGTGAAGTTTTGAGATGAACGGTAAAGAAGATTTATCCCACTTGAAAAACTTGGTTTATATATATGAAAATGTCCTTAATGAGATCAACGTAGGGGTCCAAGTTATCAATAATGAAGGAAATACGATTATTTATAATCAGAAAAAAATGCAGTTAGAATCGATGCAATTAGAGGATGTTTTAAATAAAAATTTGTTAGAAATTTTTTCGTTTAAAAATCGCAAAGACAGTCGTTTACTGCAAGCTTTAGAGCATGGAACTGTTACTCAAAATGCAAAGCAAACATATTTTACGAATAAAGGAAAAGAAATTACAACAATTAACAATACATATCCAATTGTAAAAAATGGTAAGACCATTGCGGCTGTTGAAATAGCTAGTGATATTACCAAATTTGAACGCTTAAAACAAAATGTACTCAAAGGTGGAAACACAAGATATACCTTTGAAAGTATTATTGGAGAAAGTAAAGCAATAAAAGAAGTCATTGAAAACAGTAAAAGGGCGACGAGGACTTCTTCTTCGGTATTGATTATCGGAGAAACTGGAACAGGGAAAGAGTTGTTTTCTCAAAGTATCCATCATGGAAGTGACCGTTCTAATAAGCCTTTCATTTCACAAAACTGTGCAGCTTTGCCAGATAACCTGATAGAAAGTTTGTTATTTGGTACAAAAAAGGGAGCTTTTACCGGAGCAATAGATCACCCTGGTTTGCTCGAACAGGCTGAGGGGGGAACAATTCTTCTTGATGAAATAAATTCTCTTAACCCTGCGTTACAGGCGAAGTTACTAAGAGCCATTCAAGAAAAGTCGATAAGAAGAGTTGGTGATACAAAAGACAAAGACATTGATGTAAGAATTATTGCTACCATTAATGAAGATCCGATTGAAGCGATCGCCAACAATAGGCTCCGTAAAGATTTGTATTATCGCTTAAGCGTCGTCTCCTTAGTCATTCCACCGCTCAGGGAGCGTGTAGAGGATATTCCTTTATTGACCCAAAAATTCATCGAAAAATATAATTATTTGTTTCAATTAGATGTCCGGAAGGTTAGTGATACTGTTTATCAATTATTTTTAGAATACGATTGGCCTGGAAATATTCGTGAACTTGAGCATGCTATAGAGGGTGCAATGAATCTCATTACGAATGAAACCGAAATTAGTTACCGTCATTTGTCCTATCATTTTTTAAACAAAACCAGACAGGGACATAGTTCAATACAGAGTACTTCTGAAAGTTCTATAAAACCAGAAGATTTAACCGTAAAATTAAAAGATCAAATGGAGCAAGCAGAGGCGGAATATATTAAAAATGTTCTTGAAAATAACCGCAATAATATTACGCATACTGCTAACATACTCGGAATAAGCCGACAAAGCTTACAATACCGATTACGTAAATATAATATAAAAGAAAGTCTATAATTTAAAAACAAAACGCAACTGTTTTATAGTTGCGTTTTTGTCTTAGTTAACGGTAAAGAAAATTGATTTTTTATAATCTTCATCTTGATCGACTAACCAAACTTCTAAAGTGTATGTTCCTTTTTCAAGTCCGTGGAAATTGATTTCGGTTTGTAGTGACTCTCCTTGAATCATAAATACAGAGCGTTTTTCCTTGAGGGAATTTTGATCTTCAGAATAATGTGAGATTATATCACTAGTAGCGTTTAATAATTGGTAATCGAACATTAATTCACTAGTGAAAGAGAAGGATACTTCATTTCCGGTTTGATTTATTAATGAATACAAAAATGATAAGGTGTTATCATTCGTGTTAGAAGTCTTTGCTTCCGTAAGAGTAGACTCAATCGCTCCTGCAATAATCCCCTTTGGAAAATTTTCCTCGTTCTTTTGCGGGAAATCAAACTCGCCTGGTAAATTCGTTTTATTCATAGCCTCCCCAGACAAAGAACAACCATTTAAGGCAAAAGTGACAAGACTACATACAAACAGGATTACTAATACATTTATAACTTTTTTCACTGTTTATCACTCCTCAATTTCTTTCTATCTATTTGACGTTTAGTTAGCGGCATTCGTTTCATAAAAATTAATTATTAATATTGCATGGATTTTATAACTACAACAAAAGCTACAGGAAAATTAGAAGAAATATGGGAGGGAATAGTTTGGAAAAGCATAGAGAAGTTGGTATAGCTGAGATGCCAAAATGGAATAAATGGATCATTTTAAGCATTCAACATCTGTTTGCGATGTTTGGGGCAACAATCCTTGTTCCTTATTTAACGGGTTTAAGTCCAGCTGTAGCCTTAGTTTCAAGTGGCTTAGGGACACTGACCTATATAGTAATTACTAAAGGGAATGTTCCGGCTTACTTAGGGTCTTCGTTCGCCTTTATTGCACCTATTATTGCTGCAACTGCTATCGGTGGAGTCGAAGGTGTTATGATTGGCTCATTCATGGCTGGTGTTGTTTATGGAGTAGTAGCTTTAGTTATTAAAAGTACGGGTATCAACTGGCTAATGAAATTACTACCACCAATTGTTGTTGGTCCTGTCATTATGGTAATTGGACTTGGGTTAGCGAGTGTAGCGATCAATATGGCAATGAATTACGATTACGGGGTAGGAGCTTTTGTAGACCCAATGTTACATTTCACTGTTGCACTCGCGACATTGTCTATTACTATTTTTAGTTCTATCTTTTTTAGAGGCTTTTTTAGCTTGGTCCCTATCCTATTTGGGATTGTCGGAGGGTATGTATTAGCCTACTTTTTTGGAATGGTCGATTTTAGTGCAGTGCAGGAAGCGGCGTGGTTTCGCGTTCCTAATTTTATTGTTCCTTTTGTTACTTATACGCCAAAATTTTCTTGGACAATTATTGCGTTAATGGTTCCTATTTCAATTGTAACAATTTCTGAACATATTGGAGATCAGATGGTACTAAGTAAAGTAGTCGGTGAAAATTTTATAAAAAAACCTGGACTTCACCGTTCTATTCTAGGTGATGGGGTTGCAACGATAATTGCTTCATTTCTTGGGGGCCCACCCAATACGACTTATGGAGAGAATATTGGGGTATTAGCGATTACGAGGGTATTCAGTGTATTTGTTATTGCAGGAGCAGCAGTAATGGCGATTTTATTTGGATTTATGGGTAAAGTTGAGGCGTTAATAGCAACAATTCCTACAGCGGTGATGGGGGGAGTATCAATTTTACTTTTCGGTATCATTGCTTCTTCTGGATTAAGGATGCTAATTGACAACCAGGTAGATTTAGGGCAAAAGCGAAATCTGATTATTTCTTCAGTGATTTTAGTAGTGGGCATAGGTGGAGCTTTTATTGAGTTAACCGAAAACGTTCAGATTGCTGGAATGGCATTGGCAACTATTATTGGTATTGCCCTACACCTATTGTTGTCAGGCAAGGAGCAAAGTTACGGTAATTATGCTTTGTTTGCAGGTTTGGAAGAAACTGAAAGAGAGAGAGATTAAAAAGAAAGTAGTCGTAACATTTTACGACTACTTTTTGATGTTTTCTTCTAGTGCCCTAAATAGAGTTTAGACAAATCTGCTTTTTTTCGGTAAAATTGTTCCATAGTATATAATAAAGGAGAAGAAATATGGAAAAAGTACTTATTTTTGGTCATAAAAACCCTGACACAGATACAATTTGTTCAGCAATTGCATATGCTGACTTAAAAACTAAATTAGGAATGGATGTTGAACCTATACGTTTAGGTGAAGTTAGCGGAGAAACTCAATTTGCCTTAGATTATTTCCAAGTAGAAACACCGCGTTTGGTTCAAACAGTTTCGAATGAGGTTAATAGTGTAATTTTAGTAGACCATAATGAGCGCCAACAAAGCGCTGATGATATTGAATCAGTTCGTGTTTTGGAAGTGATTGACCACCATCGTATCGCTAACTTTCAAACGAGCGATCCTTTATATTACCGCTGTGAGCCGGTAGGGTGTACAGCTACAATTCTAAATAAAATGTATAAAGAAAATGGAGTTAAGATAGAAAAGCAAATTGCTGGATTAATGGTATCGGCTATTATCTCTGATTCGTTATTATTTAAATCGCCAACATGTACAGATGAAGATGTAAGAGCAGCTCGTGAATTAGCGATACTAGCAGAGGTTGATGCTGAGGCTTACGGTTTAGAAATGTTGAAGGCGGGTGCTAATTTAGGGGATAAAACAATCGAACAGTTGATTTCATTAGATGCGAAAGAATTTCAAATGGGTAATTATAAAGTAGAGATCGCCCAAGTAAATGCGATTGATACAAATGATGTTCTTGTTCGTCAACAGGAGCTAGAAGAGGTTCTTACAAATGTAATTAAAGAGAAAGAACTAGATTTATTTTTATTAGTTGTCACTGATATTTTAAACAGCAATTCCGTTGCGCTGGCATTAGGAAATGAAACTAAGGCTGTAGAGCAAGCGTATGATGTGACATTAGCCAATAATACTGCGCTACTAAAAGGTGTAGTTTCTCGCAAAAAGCAAATTGTTCCGGTATTAACTGATATTTTTGCTAAAATGTAATGTTAAAACCAGCTATTTATAGTAACGGGTTCAGTTTTGGGAGGGAATACGTTAATTCACAGGTTAAATAGCATTAGATTTAACATTCGAATTTCAAAGGAATTTACACTACAATTAGCAAACGAAAACGCACAGATATTCATCTGTGCGTTTTTACTCATATTTTTTCCCTTGTTGAACGCATTCGTTAGTACCAAATTAATTCTCTTTATCAAATGAACGGATAAATAATATTCCTGCAAGAACGTTCAAAATAACTTGAATTTCAATTCTGAAGATAAAACTAAAGAAAAAATTGTTAGGAAGAAGTGTTAACCAATATGGAGCAGGAATGAAAAACAATAAAAATAAAATAACTACAAAACTAAGTAGTAAACAATTAACTCTTACTCTCTCAGCAAACACCTTAATTAACCTTTTAGTCTCAATTAAAATACCAAATAATAAATACAAAACACTTAATAAAAATGAATAAATTAAAACCCACCTGATATTGAAAAAAACAACCGTTTGCTCATATTTTGGAAGAATTAGTGCTATTAGCGTTAAAATTACAATGCCAATTATACTTGAAAAGACTGTTGTTTTTTTCATCTTATCAAACCTTTCTCTTATTAAAGTATTCTGCTTCGTTAGCACCATAACGGCAGCAACAGCTTGTTAAACTAATGCTCCCGTTAATTGAATAAATTACATATTATTTTTTATACCTTAGGACCTTACATAGCTTTGTTATTTTGATAAGGCGTTACACTTGGTGTACCTTTAATGTAACGGTATAAAACATAAGAAACAATTGGAGTTAGAATGATGAACAAAATGGTTCCTATACTAATTACTATTTGTATCTCTTTTATTGACTGGGATATATCTTCATAAATTAAGGGAAGCCCTGTATCGGGAATAAATTGTATACTCCCAGCTACAAAATTATTAAATGCATGTAGAATAATAGGTACGAGTAAGCTTTTTGTTTTTATATAAGCAAAACTATAAAAAATCGCACTAACGAAATGGGCAATAAATCCAGTGTCGAGATGGAGGAGTCCAAATAAAAAAGAACTGAATATCACCGCCTTTGTGACACCTATGCTTTCCCCCCATTTATTCAACAAATAGCCTCTAAATAACAGTTCTTCCATAATCGGAACTAATGTAATACCTAATAAAAATAAAACAATAATTCGGTTTAACCCAACAATTCCAAGGTTTTCTTCAATGTCTTCAATTAGCATCTCTTTAAAAAAGTTAGAATCAACTAGTCCTATTATGAAAAAAATTGCGACCACAGACAAAAGGGAAAAGATAATTAATAATACTTTAATACTGATTAATTGCAACCAAGGTTGACTATTTATACTTAAATTTCCTAAGACTTGTTTAATAGATATATTGTGCTTCTTTAATGAATGGATGAACAGAATGATAAGAAGTATATGTATCGTAATATTGAACAAGTTGTTCATATCAGTCCCAGTTGCTAACTGAATAATAGCAAATACAATAAATGTAACAATAAACAAAACAAAGGTTTTAAGTACTAAAACCCATGTTTTTATTCCACGAAAATTATTATATTGTCCCAAAATATCTCCTACCTTTAAATTTAAGTAATTTTCCTAAACTGCTCATTTGTAAATAAATTCCACATAAAGAACGTTAATCCCTTCTTGAATTATCGCATCCGTTAGCACAATAAAGATTGTCTAATTTAAAATGATTAAGGACATTATTCAACAGTTAAGGTACTCGCCATAAATAATAGCAACTCTCTTAGTTCATCGGTTTCAATGTTACGAGGATAATTAATCCTCACATGATACCTAACATTTCCTATAAAAGCATTGAGTGAATGACCAATATATTCTCTGCCGATAAGCCTCTCATTTTCAAATCCATCTTCCCCATGAGTTCCTACACTCTTCAAGTAATAATCAAACGTTTTCGCAAGTTCAGGATAGTCAGTCAAATCAACGTCTGTTACGATATAAGGCTTATCGGGTGCTGTGTTGCCACTTTGCATAGCAAGTAGTTGTGTTTCTTTAAAATCTTCTGCTGGATTCGGATAAATGTCTTCTTCTACAATCAACTTATTAATCCAAAACTCTACTTCTCCAAATCTATGATTTGTCATTTGTTCGTAACAAGAGTCTGAAATAGGTTCAGCATAGTTTGCGTTAATATCAAGTTTAGTTGGTAAATATAATTGTTTATTTTGTCCTTCAGGGCAATTGGAAAATGCTTCGGTTGAAATTAAGCGCCCTGCATTATAACCAATCTCCGAATACTCTGTTTGATAATCCTCTATCATAATACCTTGATTATTTATTAAGTCTATCGAGGCTCCCATTTTTAAATCGTAAGTTTTAGTTGCATAAGTTGCTCTCTTTTTCTCATTTGTCGAGCTTTCATTTTCTTTTTTTTCAACCACGTCTTCGTTATTATCTAAATTAGTTGCACAACCGAAAAGAACGGTCATACTTAACACTAAAAGAATAACAGTTTTCTCATAACACCCTCCCTAAGATAAAACCATTTCACCTTTAATCTCAAAATTTGTGTTGCCTATTCAACTATCCTGCTCGTTGAATAAAGAATTTCCTTATTCTTATTTTAACATTTAATCCCATAATTCCTACAAAAATTAATGTGTTCTTAAATTAACAAAGTAATCAGCACAGCTTTTAGCATATAAAATAGAAGGGGAACATAAGTTTATGGGCTCTTACCAAAAGGTATGCTAAAACAACCGCTAATTTAGGTGTTAATTCTAACAAAACGTTGATGTTTCAATAAAAAATAAGCGTACAAAGTCATTGCTAATTTGTACGCTATTTCTAATGTTATTTGTCATTTTCTCTCCCAAAACTGAACCCGTTATATTTATAGCTGGTTTTTCATTTATTTCACTTTTACGCGAGCTTTTGAGATTGCGTTATAGCCATAGCCTTTTTTATTCCACATGGGTTCTGTTGGTTGGCTTCGACCTTTAGAGTCAGTGGCTCTGCACAAAATCGTATGCTCGCCTTCTGTTGCGTTCCAATGAAAATGCCACTGACTCCATGTGTAATTTTCTTCATGTCTTTTTGTTAAGAGGGTATCTACCCAATTTTGACCATCAAAACTAATTTCGACTTTTGTGATGATACCTTCTCCACTCCAAGCGAGACCTTCAATTGTATGGTTACCAGTAGTAAGGATTGCAAGGTCTAAAGGGTTTTGAATGATAGAATTAACATTTACTGTTGTTACTGGGAAGGAGGGGCTATTGTCTTTTGGATAGTAAACATAATCATTTGCCTGAAAAGGACCTTTGAAATGGTAGTCAATAACCGTAATTTTTTTAAGCCACTTAACCGAAGCCATTCCGTACCAACCCGGAACAAATAATCGTAATGGAAACCCGTGCTTATAAGTAAGTGGTCTTCCATTATATTCATAAGCGATAATAGTGTCTAGATGAAGTGCTTTCTCAATAGGGAGGCTCCTTGCATATCTTACATTTTTCTCTGTTCCTTCGTGTGTTCCGTAATCGTAACCTTCAAATAAAACCTCCTTGGCGGTATCTAAAAGTCCAGTTATTGCAAGTAAGTCACGCAATGCGACACCTCTCCATTGCCCTTGACTAATAGCACCTTCCTCCCACTGTTCTCCGAATACTTTTGGTTCAAACTTAGAACGTTTATTTCCTGCACATTCAAGTAACCCGGTAATTGTAGTGGGAGTCATATTGAGTAAATGTTGATAATAGAAGGTGAATGGATTAATAACCTTCCCGGTAATAGGTAAAATAAAGTTTTGTGTAACAAGTTTAGGATATAGAAAGTGGTTTCTTCTAAAGAAATACTTTGAAGGTATAAGTTCACTTCTTAAAAATTCAATCGGGGTTTCTTGGTTCTCAGGTGTTAAACTTCTTGTTGTTAAAAACGGCTTATTCTGATTTTCATGTGCCACCTCTTTTCTTCTCTATATTTAATATGAATTTAATCAAGGATATAGAAGATTAGTGGAAAAATGTGTTAATAAGAAAGAGATGCTAATCTATTGCATAAACAAAATTATTTTGGTATATTAAATATCCGCCACTTATTAAGCTTGTTTTAATAAAAAAGTGGTTGAATTGAATTTGTTATTGTGTTATAATTTTATTTCTTGTCGCTTCACTTTCTTTTTAAAAAAGGTTGCGCAACAATTTATAATATGATATAATGAATTTTGTCGCTAAAATGACATGTTCCTGCGGTTACTCGTCGCAAAATTGCACGATGTACTTCCAGGTAGTATTATTGTTCTTTGAAAACTGAACACACAGCCAAGCGAATTAAAGAGGTAGTAAAATATCTCGTCAATGTAACAAAATTTTTTGAGCTATATCAAACACTTTTATGGAGAGTTTGATCCTGGCTCAGGACGAACGCTGGCGGCGTGCCTAATACATGCAAGTCGAGCGGAGATTTAAAAGCTTGCTTTTAAATCTTAGCGGCGGACGGGTGAGTAACACGTGGGCAACCTGCCCTGTAGACTGGGATAACTTCGGGAAACCGAAGCTAATACCGGATAATCTTTTGAGTCACATGGCTCGAAAGTAAAAGTTGGGTTTACCTAACACTACAGGATGGGCCCGCGGCGCATTAGCTAGTTGGTAAGGTAACGGCTTACCAAGGCGACGATGCGTAGCCGACCTGAGAGGGTGATCGGCCACACTGGGACTGAGACACGGCCCAGACTCCTACGGGAGGCAGCAGTAGGGAATCTTCCGCAATGGACGAAAGTCTGACGGAGCAACGCCGCGTGAACGATGAAGGCCTTCGGGTCGTAAAGTTCTGTTGTTAGGGAAGAACAAGTACCGTTCAAATAGGGCGGTACCTTGACGGTACCTAACCAGAAAGCCACGGCTAACTACGTGCCAGCAGCCGCGGTAATACGTAGGTGGCAAGCGTTGTCCGGAATTATTGGGCGTAAAGCGCGCGCAGGCGGTCTCTTAAGTCTGATGTGAAAGCCCACGGCTCAACCGTGGAGGGTCATTGGAAACTGGGAGACTTGAGTGCAGAAGAGGAGAGTGGAATTCCATGTGTAGCGGTGAAATGCGTAGATATATGGAGGAACACCAGTGGCGAAGGCGACTCTCTGGTCTGTAACTGACGCTGAGGCGCGAAAGCGTGGGGAGCAAACAGGATTAGATACCCTGGTAGTCCACGCCGTAAACGATGAGTGCTAGGTGTTAGGGGTTTCGATGCCCTTAGTGCCGAAGTTAACACATTAAGCACTCCGCCTGGGGAGTACGACCGCAAGGTTGAAACTCAAAGGAATTGACGGGGGCCCGCACAAGCAGTGGAGCATGTGGTTTAATTCGAAGCAACGCGAAGAACCTTACCAGGTCTTGACATCCTTTGACAACCCTAGAGATAGGGCTTTCCCCTTCGGGGGACAAAGTGACAGGTGGTGCATGGTTGTCGTCAGCTCGTGTCGTGAGATGTTGGGTTAAGTCCCGCAACGAGCGCAACCCTTGATCTTAGTTGCCAGCATTCAGTTGGGCACTCTAAGGTGACTGCCGGTGACAAACCGGAGGAAGGTGGGGATGACGTCAAATCATCATGCCCCTTATGACCTGGGCTACACACGTGCTACAATGGATGGTACAAAGGGCAGCAAAACCGCGAGGTTGAGCCAATCCCATAAAGTCATTCTCAGTTCGGATTGTAGGCTGCAACTCGCCTACATGAAGCCGGAATTGCTAGTAATCGCGGATCAGCATGCCGCGGTGAATACGTTCCCGGGCCTTGTACACACCGCCCGTCACACCACGAGAGTTTGTAACACCCGAAGTCGGTGGGGTAACGCAATATGCGAGCCAGCCGCCTAAGGTGGGACAGATGATTGGGGTGAAGTCGTAACAAGGTAGCCGTATCGGAAGGTGCGGCTGGATCACCTCCTTTCTATGGAGTTAAAACTCTAGTCGATGCTTTTCTTTTAGAAAAGTACGCTGACGCTGTGTTTCAGTTTTGAGAGAATGATCTCTCAATTAAATAGTTAACTGCTCAATATTCATTATTGTGCTCCTGCGGTACTCCTTGCGTCGTATCCTCGTCGCAAAGCTGCATGAAGCTAATCAATGAAGCATCACACGATGTGATTGAGGTCAGTTGCTTTGTTCCTTGAAAACTAGATAACAACTAACACATTTAAGTTTTACCGGAAAGTTTGTAAAAACTTTATGAGTAAACTTGAGTAGTCAAGAATTCAATTCGACGTAAAATCCTTTTAACAGGTAATTTTTCGAAAGAAGCAAGAAGATCGAGGAGCCGATTGAGTCAATCACCGGAGTGTACATAAACCGTACATGAGGATGATTGAGGAATGAAGGCGACGAAGATATTCGCCGCTTATTGCGAAAAATTTAGGTTAAGTTAGAAAGGGCGCACGGTGGATGCCTTGGCACTAGGAGCCGAAGAAGGACGTGACGAACAACGATATGCCTCGGGGAGCTGTAAGTAAGCTTTGATCCGGGGATTTCCGAATGGGGGAACCCACCATCCGTAATGGGATGGTACCCATAGCTGAATACATAGGCTATGAGGAGGCAGACCTGGGGAACTGAAACATCTAAGTACCCAGAGGAAGAGAAAGAAATTATCGATTTCCTGAGTAGCGGCGAGCGAAACGGAAACAGCCCAAACCAAGGGGCTTGCCCCTTGGGGTTGTAGGACACTCTACACGGAGTTACAAAGAAACGAAGTAGACGAAGCGATCTGGAAAGGTCCGCGAAACAAGGTAACAGCCCTGTAATCGAAACTTCGTTTCCTCCAGAGTGTATCCTGAGTACGGCGGGACACGTGAAACCCCGTCGGAATCCGGGAGGACCATCTCCCAAGGCTAAATACTTCCTAGTGACCGATAGTGAACCAGTACCGTGAGGGAAAGGTGAAAAGCACCCCGGGAGGGGAGTGAAAGAGATCCTGAAACCGTGTGCCTACAAGTAGTTGGAGCCCATTTACGGGTGACAGCGTGCCTTTTGTAGAATGAACCGGCGAGTTACGATTACGTGCAAGGTTAAGCTGAAGAGGCGGAGCCGCAGCGAAAGCGAGTCTGAATAGGGCGAATGAGTACGTGGTCGTAGACCCGAAACCGTGTGATCTACCCATGTCCAGGGTGAAGTTCAGGTAACACTGAATGGAGGCCCGAACCCACGCACGTTGAAAAGTGCGGGGATGAGGTGTGGGTAGGGGTGAAATGCCAATCGAACTCGGAGATAGCTGGTTCTCCCCGAAATAGCTTTAGGGCTAGCCTCGAGGGAAGAGTATTGGAGGTAGAGCACTGATTGGACTAGGGGTCCCCACAGGATTACCGAATTCAGTCAAACTCCGAATGCCAAATACTTATCCTCGGGAGTCAGACTGCGAGTGCTAAGATCCGTAGTCAAGAGGGAAACAGCCCAGACCATCAGCTAAGGTCCCAAAGTATACGTTAAGTGGAGAAGGATGTGGAGTTGCCCAGACAACCAGGATGTTGGCTTAGAAGCAGCCACCATTTAAAGAGTGCGTAATAGCTCACTGGTCGAGTGACTCTGCGCCGAAAATGTACCGGGGCTAAACGTATCACCGAAGCTATGGATTGACACCTTAGGTGTCAGTGGTAGGGGAGCGTTCTAAGTGCAGCGAAGTCAGACCGGAAGGACTGGTGGAGCGCTTAGAAGTGAGAATGCCGGTATGAGTAGCGAAAAGAGGGGTGAGAATCCCCTCCGTCGAAAGCCCAAGGTTTCCTGAGGAAGGCTCGTCCGCTCAGGGTAAGTCGGGACCTAAGCCGAGGCTGAAAAGCGTAGGCGATGGACAACAGGTTGAAATTCCTGTACCACCTCCTCACCGTTTGAGCAATGGGGGGACGCAGAAAGGTAGGGTAAGCGCACTGATGGATATGTGCGTCCAAGCAGTTAGGCTGAGAAGTAGGCAAATCCGCTTCTCGCGAAGGCTGAGCTGTGATGGCGAGCGAAATTTAAGTAGCGAAGTTCCTGATCCTACACTGCCAAGAAAAGCCTCTAGCGAGGTGAGAGGTGCCCGTACCGCAAACCGACACAGGTAGGCGAGAAGAGAATTCTAAGACGCTCGGGAGAACTCTCGTTAAGGAACTCGGCAAAATGACCCCGTAACTTCGGGAGAAGGGGTGCTCTGATAGGGTGTTAAAGCCCGAGAGAGCCGCAGTGAATAGATCCAAGCGACTGTTTAGCAAAAACACAGGTCTCTGCGAAGCCGCAAGGCGAAGTATAGGGGCTGACACCTGCCCGGTGCTGGAAGGTTAAGAGGAGGGGTTATCCGTAAGGAGAAGCTCTGAATTGAAGCCCCAGTAAACGGCGGCCGTAACTATAACGGTCCTAAGGTAGCGAAATTCCTTGTCGGGTAAGTTCCGACCCGCACGAATGGTGTAACGATTTGGATACTGTCTCAACGAGAGACCCGGTGAAATTATATTACCTGTGAAGATGCAGGTTACCCGCGACAGGACGGAAAGACCCCATGGAGCTTTACTGTAGCTTGATATTGGATTTTGGTACAATTTGTACAGGATAGGTAGGAGCCTGAGAACCCGGAGCGCCAGCTTCGGTGGAGGCGTCGGTGGGATACTACCCTGATTGTATTGAAATTCTAACCTAGGACCGTGATCCGGTTCGGGGACAGTGTCAGGTGGGCAGTTTGACTGGGGCGGTCGCCTCCTAAACAGTAACGGAGGCGCCCAAAGGTTCCCTCAGAATGGTTGGAAATCATTCGTAGAGTGCAAAGGCAAAAGGGAGCTTGACTGCGAGACCTACAAGTCGAGCAGGGACGAAAGTCGGGCTTAGTGATCCGGTGGTTCCGCATGGAAGGGCCATCGCTCAACGGATAAAAGCTACCCTGGGGATAACAGGCTTATCTCCCCCAAGAGTCCACATCGACGGGGAGGTTTGGCACCTCGATGTCGGCTCATCGCATCCTGGGGCTGAAGTAGGTCCCAAGGGTTGGGCTGTTCGCCCATTAAAGCGGTACGCGAGCTGGGTTCAGAACGTCGTGAGACAGTTCGGTCCCTATCCGTCGCGGGCGTAGGAAATTTGAGAGGAGCTGTCCTTAGTACGAGAGGACCGGGATGGACACACCGCTGGTGTACCAGTTGTTCCGCCAGGAGCATAGCTGGGTAGCTACGTGTGGAAGGGATAAGTGCTGAAAGCATCTAAGCATGAAGCCCCCCTCGAGATGAGATTTCCCTTGGAGTTAATCCAGTAAGACCCCTTAAAGATGATGAGGTTGATAGGTCTCGGGTGGAAGCACGGCGACGTGTGGAGCTGAGAGATACTAATCGGTCGAGGACTTATCCTATAATAAAGTTTAGAGTGATGAGTGTAGAGTTTTGAGTTGAGTAAGTAGCTCGAAGCAGTAAATACCAAATTCTAAATAAACGGATTGAATTTTACTCAAGTCTTAAATGTGTGTTATCTAGTTTTCAGGGAATGATTTCCTTGAGAGTGCAGAGTTTAAGTGAAAAGTTTAAAGGGCGTCTATAGAGAAACCTAAAAAACTCAAAACTCTTAACTCAACACTTAAAACTTCATAAATCTAGTAGCGATAGCGAAGAGGTCACACTCGTTCCCATGCCGAACACGACCGTTAAGCTCTTCAGCGCCGATGGTAGTTGGGGGTTTCCCCCTGTGAGAGTAGGACGTTGCTAGGTAAGAAACATATCCGATTGAGGGTGTGTTTTTTGTTTGCGACAGCAACTTTGAGATAAAGAAGTAAAAAGTAGTATTGCAATGCATTTATTATTGTAATATAATTAAACTCCTAGTCGTTTGTTACTGAATAATAATCTGTTAATTTGTAACAACACACATTATAATACTTGAAATTAAAACCTTCAAAAAAGGTTGAAGAGTCGAAATTATAGTGGTATAATAAAAACTTCGAAAGAATTTGGGGCCTTAGCTCAGCTGGGAGAGCGCCTGCCTTGCACGCAGGAGGTCAGCGGTTCGATCCCGCTAGGCTCCACCATATTAATTGATTGTAAATTTCTTTTTCATGGCGGCGTGGCTCAGCTGGCTAGAGCGTACGGTTCATACCCGTGAGGTCGGGGGTTCGACTCCCTCCGCCGCTACCAATTTAATTTTTATATATGACATGGAGGAATACTCAAGTGGTTGAAGAGTTCGGTCTTGAAAACCGATAGGTCGTGAAAGCGGCGCGGGGGTTCGAATCCCTCTTCCTCCTCCATTTTTATGAACTTATATCAATACTAACTATATGTGGAGGGGTAGCGAAGGGGCTAAACGCGGCGGACTGTAAATCCGCTCCCTCCGGGTTCGGCGGTTCGAATCCGTCCCCCTCCACCATTTATAATTAACTGCCTTTAGGGGCATAGTTTAACGGTAGAACAGAGGTCTCCAAAACCTCCAGTGTGGGTTCGATTCCTACTGCCCCTGCCAAAAAAAATAAAATTATGGCGGTCGTGGCGAAGTGGTGAACGCACCGGATTGTGGCTCCGGCATTCGAGGGTTCGATTCCCTTCGATCGCCCCATAATTATCTTTAAAATATTGGGCTATAGCCAAGCGGTAAGGCAACGGACTTTGACTCCGTCATTCTCTGGTTCGAATCCAGATAGCCCAGCCATTTATATGCGGAAGTAGTTCAGTGGTAGAACACCACCTTGCCAAGGTGGGGGTCGCGAGTTCGAACCTCGTCTTCCGCTCCAATATTATCAATTTTATATTGAGTAATAGAGTGCTTGGCGGCATAGCCAAGTGGTAAGACACGGGTCTGCAAAACCCTTATCCCCCGATTGTTTCGACGTATCAAGCTTCGAAGCATGGCGAGTAGAGGAAGAAACAGGATGCTACAAAGCGTTACATCGTCCGTAAGCACCGTGAGTATACTACAATGAAATAACAACATGCGCCCTTAGCTCAGCTGGATAGAGTGTTTGACTACGAATCAAAAGGTCGGGAGTTCGAATCTCTCAGGGCGCACCAAACCAACTACCTCGAATAAACTTCACTGCAGGTTTGCGACGAGTAAACGAAGTGGCGCAGGAGCATGTTTGGTTGGTTAGTAAAAACTAATTTTTTATCTCGGGAAGTGGCTCAGCTTGGTAGAGCACCTGGTTTGGGACCAGGGGGTCGCAGGTTCAAATCCTGTCTTCCCGACCATTTATTTTAATCATGCGGGTGTAGTTTAGTGGTAAAACCTCAGCCACGAGCGAAGCATCTCAGAAAATACTACGAGTTGCCTCGACGGATACACTTCTTTGAACAATCTAGAAGAGGAAGAGGCATGACAAGAAGGCGTTTAATTTTTAATTAACTTTATTTAGAGAATGCGGGTGTAGTTTAGTGGTAAAACCTCAGCCTTCCAAGCTGATGTTGTGAGTTCGATTCTCATCACCCGCTCCAAATCTACTACGTCGAATAAGCTTCTTCGCAGATTAGCGACGAGCAATTTTGGTTGAACAAGAGCACACTACTCAGTATATTGTACTAAACAGAGTAGATGTATTATATTGAACAAGGATTTGATTAAATCAATGTATGGGCCTATAGCTCAGCTGGTTAGAGCGCACGCCTGATAAGCGTGAGGTCGGTGGTTCGAGTCCACTTAGGCCCACCATACTAAATACTGCTTAGGGGACACTAATTATCCTTCAGTCGGCAGTACTTAAATCTTGTCGTTAAAAGTATTTTTATTTGGGGAAGTACTCAAGAGGCTGAAGAGGCGCCCCTGCTAAGGGTGTAGGTCGTGTGAGCGGCGCGAGGGTTCAAATCCCTCCTTCTCCGCCAGGTGAATAATAAGAAAATGGCCCGTTGGTCAAGCGGTTAAGACACCGCCCTTTCACGGCGGTAACACGGGTTCGAATCCCGTACGGGTCACCATTTAACTTAAAATATCATCAATACATCGGAGGATTAGCTCAGCGACGAGCAAAGTCATCTGTGAATGAACTACGAGTTGTTTCGACGCATACACATCTTTGAGTTACTTGAAGAGGAAGAAACAGGGACTTCGTAGAATAGACATCATCAATACATCGGAGGATTAGCTCAGCTACGAGCAAAATCATCTGTGAATAAACTGCGAGTTGGTTCGACGCATACACATCTTTGAGTTACTTGAAGAGGAAGAAACAGGGGCTTCGTAGAATAGACATCATCAATACATCGGAGGATTAGCTCAGCTGGGAGAGCACCTGCCTTACAAGCAGGGGGTCGGCGGTTCGAACCCGTCATCCTCCACCAAAATTTTTTGCGCAATAAAGTAGAGCAAAATAACTTACATTATTATGCCGGCCTAGCTCAATTGGTAGAGCAACTGACTTGTAATCAGTAGGTTGGGGGTTCAAGTCCTCTGGCCGGCACTCGTAGTCTTTTTACTAAGAGCCATTAGCTCAGTTGGTAGAGCATCTGACTTTTAATCAGAGGGTCGAAGGTTCGAATCCTTCATGGCTCACCAAAGTTTTTTGAATTTGCGGGTGTGGCGGAATTGGCAGACGCGCTAGACTTAGGATCTAGTGTCTTTGACGTGGGGGTTCGAGTCCCTTCACCCGCACCATGAAAAAACATATAGTTTTCAGGGAATGAAAGTTTCTTGAATGAAATATAATCTAGTAGCGATAGCGAAGAGGTCACACTCGTTCCCATGCCGAACACGACCGTTAAGCTCTTCAGCGCCGATGGTAGTTGGGGGTTTCCCCCTGTGAGAGTAGGACGTTGCTAGGTAAAAAAAAGACATCCAAATGAGGATGTTTTTTTTGTTAATTAAATATAAAAAGTAGAGATAAATTACTTGGTAATGTGCATCTGCGTCTACAAGCTAAGCTCCGAAGCGGAATTCCTCGATGCAAAGCTGCATGTAGTTTAATCAAAGAAGTAACTCACGATGTGAACGAGGTCAGTTGCTTCTTTGCTAGTGTGCTTCTGCGGTACTCCTAGCGTCGTATCCTCGTCGCAAAGCTGCATGTAGTTAATCAAAGAGGTAAGCTCACGATGTAAACGAGGTCAGTTGCTTGTCTACAAGCTTTGTTCGAAGTGGCTTCCTCGATGCAAAGCTGTATGAAGAAGCTCAATACAGTTTTGCACGATGTAATTGAGGTCAGCTGCTACCCTGTTAGAGTAGGACGTGCTAGTAAGAAAAGCACATCAATTTTAAGGTCATTTTCCTTTGGGCGAATAGTGCGCTTTATTATTGTTTTGAGACGCTTGCCTGATAAATTTTATTTTGTTGGATCGTTTGCTTATTTTTAATAAATTGCTGAGATATTTCCTTATTAGTTACATTATTTTTGTTGAATTTCAGCGTATCAATGAATTTTAATAATAAATGAGCGGTATTTATAGCATCGTCAATTCCTCTATGTGCTTTACCTACTGGTTCAATTCCAGCTATGTTCAATGCATTTTTTAACCCTATTTGGCTATTATTATCAACAACTAATAGTTCTCCAATTTGTTTTTGGATATCATTATAGTTTTTAAACCAATCTAAATTTATTTTATTTCGGACACATTGATTGATTATATGAGCTTTGTCGTCTTTTCCCCAAGCGCATAAGAAGTAATCATCACCAAGCCAGTTAGCAAATTGATGAATTCCTTGGTGAAAAGTAACGGCATTTTTTAGGTCTTCTTTGGTCATCTTAATAAACTTTCTTGTACTTTTTGAAACGTACCCGCTTTTAGGTGTAATATAAATTTGGAATTGGTCTATAATTTTTTTTTCATTTAAACTTACCTTACATGCCCCGATCTCAACAATTTCACTAAGTTGTCCTTTTCTAAATCGTTTTATTAACTCCAAATCAAAAACAATGGCATTCAAAATAAAATCCTTCCTTCCGCTACAAAATTCTATTTGTTATACTTCCCAAAATAAGTATCAGTATTTAAATTTCAGTTCAGTGTGCATGTCAAGAAGCTCTTTAATGGAAGTGTGTCAGTGTTAATAATATAATATATCACATATTTTCTAAAGGGGAAGGGTTTAAAATAATGCGGTACAAAAAGATGGCATAAGGTAATCTTTCAGTTGGAGAAAGATTTTTGGTTTTTGCAGAGGAGTTGGATACTGTTCAAATTAAATGAGGTTTTAGATTGGTTACTTGGGTGTGTGCTCCTTCGTCTACAAGCTAAGCTCCGCAGAGGACTTCCTCGTCGTAAAGCAGCACGTAGTAAATCAAAGGAGTATTTCAAGATGTGAATGGGATCAGTTGCTTTTCTAGGTAAGAAAACACATCCAAATGAGGATGTGTTTTTAGTAGTTACATATCCGTGATAAAGCCCCATGAAAAAACGTTATTAATGTTTGATTAGTTGCTTTACACTTTGAAAAACATATTATTTAATACATCGAAAAACTCGGTAGCCTAATCGTCCAGAGTATTTTTGTAATAGCTCGGTATGTGACTGTAGAATTCCGAATAATTTTGGATCAATAAAATCAGAGGGATCGTTATTATCGGAAACAATTTGGTTGCTTCGTTCGTTATCTTGCTCAATTATGACCTCTGAAAAACCTGCATTAGCGAATTTTTCTTTCCACTCAGTTTCTAATAATACTTGCTTTACACCGTACACTTGGGAAATTTCTTTTTTCTCGGTAGCAGAAAGTTTTTCCTCGGCAGTCATTTCGATTGCAAGTAGCTTTCCTGACTTTTTTAGGACGCGAGCGAATTCTGGAAGAGAAAGGTTTGAATGTGTAAAGGTAATTACAGATTCTGCAATAATATAGTCAAAAATTCCATCGCTAAAAGGAAGCTTTTCAGCATTAGCCTTAATTAACTTTATAGCTAGACCAGCGTTATCGAAGCGTTTCTTAGCTTTATTTATCATCGTACTATGCGTATCAATTGCTATAATTTCACAATTATATTCTTTTGCTAGGAAAGTGGCAGTTTCCCCCGTTCCACATCCAATATCCAGAAGCTTCATGTCTGGCATAATATTTTCAGAAGCAAAAATTTTCCTCGTTAACATGGACCCACCTGGATGAGCACTGCTAATACCAAGATGGGCAATCATATCAGTGTAAGTGAATTTCCTCATGTTTTCAAACCCTTTCAAAAACGTTTGCTTTAATCTATGCTGTAGGACTTAGAAAGGGAACAAAGGTAAACATAAAAAGTAAGCTATTCTCCTACTAAAGTAGAGTAGAGTCGTTTAGCGATCATCGTATCTGTGGTCCCGTGAATCAAGAGTCTCCCATTTTTAAATAGTGAAAGCTGATAATCGTCGTATTTCATTCGTAATAGATAGGGAGTTTTTTCAATTTTACCTATGTTTGACCATCTTGTAATAATATCGTCAAAGTTTAATGTTATCGCTTCATTCATGGGTGCTATTTGAATTGAATCCCGTCCACACAGGGAAGAAATAAGTTGGGCTGAATGCTTCATATTTAAAAAATCAAAATTTCTTTTTTGACAACACGGGCATTCTTTGTTTAAGGAGTTCTGAAATGGGAATTCATCAAAGTCATTCTTCCAAACATCTAGCTGGATCATTTCTTCACGTAATGCTTCAGTATCTTCGATTAAGAGCTTTAATGCTTCAGTTGCTTGATAAGAAGCGATGATATGAACAACCGTACTTAATACCCCAACTGTATCACATGTTTCTGCATGGCCAGTTTCGATATTGGGGAATAAGCAACGAAAGCAAGGGGTTTTGTTAGGAATGATTGTCGTTGTCATTCCGCGGGAATGAACAACGCCACCGTATATCCAAGGGATGGCTAATTTAATACTTATGTCATTTATGAGGTATCGAATTCTCATATTATCAGTGCCATCTAAGATTAAATCTGAACCGGATACAATTGCTTCTATATTATTAGTATTTACGTCTTCAATATAGTCAACGATTTTTACAGCAGAATTAATAGCTGATAATTTTTGCTTAGCAGCGATTGCTTTAGGAATATGGTTACGGGCATCTTGTTCATCAAAGAGCATTTGGCGCTGGAGATTACTTTCTTCAACGATATCGCGATCAACAATTCTTAGCTCTTTAATGCCTGCACGAACAAGATGGTTAGCAAGTGCAGTTCCTAGTGCACCGATTCCGATGATGGTTACGGTTTTTTTGCTTAGTTGTTCCTGACTAACTTTCCCTTCAGGCCAAAATAGTAATTGACGCGAATATCTAGTAAAAATATTGTCCATTTATTAGTCTCCCTATTGGTCTATTAGTATTGAAATTTTCGTACATATAATCATAGATTTAAAACTAGTTTATCTTATAATTTTTGTAGGATAAAGAGGATTTTTTGTATAAGTTGGAGAATTAGTTAATTGATTCACACATTATTTTTTTAGGAGGTTTTTTCATGCAACTAGGTGGTTATCGCAATCACGAAGCGTGGGTAAATTTAACCGATGGTAAGATTGAGTATCGCAAACTTAATGAAGCTGATGTGAAGAAGTATGTAGGAGCAAGGGGCTTAGGTGTAAAGTATATGGTTGACAACCAAGTTTACAATGCTGAACCATTTTCACCTGATAACATCCTTGCAGTTATGACTGGTCCACTAACAGGTACAAGAATTCATATGAGTGGCCGTCTTTGTACAGTTACGCGTTCTCCGTTAACGGGTACTGTAACTGATTCCCATTTAGGTGGTTGGACAGCAGCTCGTTTAAAGTGGGCAGGCTTTGACAATTTAATCTTTACAGGAAAAAGCGAAAATCCAGTTTATTTATATGTAGAAGATGGAAAAGCTGAATTGAGAGATGCTTCTAATCTTTGGGGAAAAACAACACGTGAAACAATAAATGCTTTACAAGAGCTTTATGGTAAAAAAGATACTAGTGTGATGGCTATTGGCCAAGGTGGAGAAAAGCTGGTGCGCTATGCGGGTTGGATGAACGAAGATGATCGTGCAGCTGGGCGTGGTGGAACTGGTGCAGTAGCTGGTTCAAAAAACTTAAAGGCTATTGTAATTAAAGGATCTCAAAGAGGAAATATGCCAGAACCTGCTCTACCGGAAAAGTACCCTGCTGCGATTAAGGCGGGTTTAACTGCTATTAATGAAGGCGCTTTAACGGCACCGAACAAAGGTGGTTTATCAGTATACGGTACAAACGTACTTATGAATATTATGAATGAAGTTGGTGCTCTTCCTTACAAAAACTCACAAGAAACTTATTTCGAAGAGGCAGATTTAATTAGTGGTGAAGCCATTCGTGATGAACTTTTAGTTGCTGAGCCAACATGTCATGCATGTCCAGTAGCCTGTAAGAAAGAAGTTGAAGTAAAAGAAGGTAAATACCAAACAAGAACTGAAAGTTATGAATATGAATCAGCTTGGGCATTAGGGGCTAACTGTGGTACTTCTAATAAAGAAGCTATTGCCTACTTAATAAATCAATGTAACGATTATGGAATCGATACAATTGAATTAGGTCATATCTTCTCAGTGGCTATGGAAGCATATGAAAAAGGATTAATTGAAGACAAAATTGAGTGGGGAGATGTTGATACGATGATCGCTTGGGTTGATAAAATTATCAGCCGCGACGGAATTGGTGACATCTTAGCGGAAGGTCCAGGTAGAGCTGCCGCGCAATTCGGAAATGCAGATTTAGCGATGGTAGTTAAAAATCAAGCTATTCCGGCATATGACCCACGTGGTGTACAAGGAATTGGTTTGGCTTATGCGACTAGTAACCGTGGTGCCTGTCACTTAAGAGGATACACGATTGCAGCTGAAATCGCAGGGATCCCTGAAGCTGTTGACCGTTTCCAAGTAGAAGGAAAAGGCGCATTATTAAAAATATTCCAAGACCTACATGCATTCTCTGATTCTCTTGACCTATGTAAATTCTCATCATTCTCTGAAAATGCAGATCTTTATGCGCAACAATACTCTGCAGTTGTCGGAATTGAACTAACAGGCGACGACATTTTGCGAATTGGTGAAAGGGTTTACAATATTGAAAGATATTTTAACAATCAAGCTGGTTTTGATGGGAAAGACGATACGTTACCTCAACGTTTCTTAACCGAGCCTGCAACGGGCAATTCAGCAGGGGCAGTTAGCCACTTAGCGGAAATGCTGAAAGAATACAATGAAGTACGTGGCTGGAATGATGGTGTTGTAACTCCAGAAAAACTTAAAGAGTTAGAAATTGAGTTAAGTGTAGAAGCATAATCTCAGGAAATAAAGCTATCCAAAAGCAAAGTGTCAGTTACTAATTAGTGAACTGACACTTTGAAGATAGCTTTATTTAATTATGTAGGGCTCTTTTCATTAAGGGTGTTACGAGGAATGAATTGCAAATTTTTTCTGGATCAAGTGTCAGCTTTTAACCACCAGCTCGAAAAGTTTTTTTTCTAAAGTTTTTGAGAACTTCTTTCAAACTATCTAGATCTGTTGAACTAAACACTAGTTCAACCCTCGGAATCCAAGATTGAAACATATGAAACCGATCCTCGTCGGAAATATAACAAGTCCAATTATTTGCCCTATAAAGGTGGTTATCACTTTCAATCGCCCCTAATTGAAGTAAATAAATGATTAGCTCTTTTCTAGATATCCCACGAATTTCTAATTTTTCCTCTACCATTATTTAGCCACCTGCAACAGGAGGGAATAATGCAATTTGATCTGTTTCTCTTACAAGTGTTGTTAAGCCGTCTAAATGAATAATATTTCTTCCGTTAATAAACACGTGAACGAGCGGTTTTAATTTATTATCTTCAGTAAATAATTCTTCAGCCATTAAAGGAAAGCGTTCAATTAGCTTAGTTAATACTAAAAAAATAGCTTGGCCATCTTCTATAGGCAAAGTAACAGTTTTTCCACCACAAATTTCTCGGAAATTAGCAAAAACTTTTATAACCATTCTATCACCCCTTTCTCTTATTATTATAGAGAAAGTAATTTTTGACAATAAAAATGATTATGTAAAAATAATAGAGTCATACTAGTAACGAATTTTTAGAAAAGGGATGAACATATGAAGCAGAAAGTGGTAATTGTAACAGGGGCAGCTAAAGGGATTGGCAGGGAAATTGCATTAAGCTATGGGAAAAGGCACTATAAAGTCGTTGTTGTCGATATAGATCGCGAGGAAGGGGAGGCAGTAACAAAAAAAATTAATGCAAATGGAGGACAAGCGATCTACATAAATACAGATGTCGCAGTACCAGAGCAAATTAAGGAACTTTTTCAAAAAATAAAAGAAAACTTTGGGCAGCTTCATATTTTAATTAATAATGCAGGTGTTTCTAAATGGGTGTCACCCTATGAATTATCGGTTGATGATTGGGATGAAATCATCAATATTAATTTAAGAAGTGTATTTTTATGCTCTAGAGAAGCGGCTAGGATGATGAAAGATGGTGGCGGTGGGTCGATTGTAAATATATCGTCGACGAGAGCATTAATGTCAGAGCCGAATTCAGAAGCCTATGCAGCGTCAAAAGGTGGAATTTTAGCGTTGACTCACGCTTTAGCGGCGTCACTTAGCATAGACAATATCAAAGTAAACGCGATTAGTCCTGGGTGGATTGAAACGGGGGATTATCAGGAGTTACGAGAGATAGATCATAAACAACACTTTTCAGCAAGGGTTGGTAAACCGAGCGATATTGCAAATGCTTGCCTATATATAACGGCTGAAGAAAATGATTTCATTACGGGAGCAAATTTGGTCATTGACGGAGGTATGACCAAAAAGATGATATATGAGGAATAGTAAGGTGGCTGTCCCAAAAGTGTCTGACACCACGCGGATCCTACTATATATAGACGTACAGATATATCATATGTCTAATTTCGGTTCCTAGTGGTGTCTGACACTTTGTTTTGGACAGCCACTTCATTTTGTTATGCAGCTCGTTTCTCTGAACTCAAATTAGTAGAATCAGAAGCGGTAACTTGTTTAAGAGCATAAATGCTAAAGAAAACGCCAATTAGAATGTATCCAAGCATGAAATCCTGAGCAGCACCTAGCTCTAGTTTTGGTGCATGCATTAACCCAACGAATGATAATCCTGCACCGATAAAGGAGAATAGAGCTGCTTTTTTAAAGTTATTATCAATAATGAAGACTGTAATTGCACCTAAAATAATCCCTGAGAACATTGCACCCTGACCGAGTGGAACAATGGCAGTTGAAAAGTTAGCTACAGCTTCACCAGCTGTATTATTGAAACGAGACATAATAAAGTTTGCCAAATATGGTAGCATAGCTAAAACAACTGCCGGGTAGTATTTTCCCTCATTTGTCCCAAAGGCAGTTGAAACCATTGAAATACCAACAAAGACAAGAATAGGTGCAACTACTGAAATTGGTATAATTGCCGATAAAGCAGCGATGACACCAAACATCGCTGTAATTCCAAAAACGACTGCATTAAGAATACTATAGCCGCGACCAGCCCCCATCCACTTGGAACCTACTGAAGCGATGTAAACTGTAGTTGGGAACATCCCCCCGAATAAAGCACCAATAACTGTCCCTGCTCCGTCTACAGCTTGACATTCTCTTACGTCGTAGCTATCTCCTTCAGCCGCCATTGCTTCAACATTGTTCATCGTTTCAACAGCGTTATAAATCGTAATAGGTAAGATAACAGCTAGTAGAGCAATCATCGTTCCAAATAGAAGCCCCATGCCTTCAAAAGCGGCAAACGTCGGGAGCATTGGATAAAAACCAAAGTTTGCAAGTCCTTCAGAGATTTTAGCTGGCTCAGAATAACCTAATGTAATGCTAGTACAGTCCCTATTATAATGGCAAATAGAGAAGCGGGAATTTTAAAAGGTAAAGCTACTTTCCCAATTAACCCTACTAGTATTACGGCTAATACAACTAGGCCGACTACTGGCATTTGGAATGTACGAAACAACATTTCACCAGCAATAAATGTTAATGCGACACCAGCCAGTGCTCCAAGCATAGCTGCACGTGGGATATTGTTTCGAACCCAATTTCCAGTAGCACTTAATAAAATTTCAATCACGCCACTTAACATGCAGGCAGCAAGAGCAATCTTCCAGGCTAACTCAGGATCACCTGTTAAAACATTGGCCGGGGCCAAAACTCCAAATAGGAATACAAACATGACAGGAGTACTTATCCCGTAAGAAAGTGCTGTAACATTTGATCTACCTTCTTTAATTGCTAGTTTATTTGCCGAATAAGCGTAATATAAGTTACCTACCATTACTGCAACAGCGGCACCAGGTATTACTTTTCCAAATACAATGCTAGCTGGAAAACCCATTCCTAACATTGTTACCGCGATAATGACAAAGTTAGCAAGATTGTTCTGAAAAAGGGCGAAGAATGCGTCTGTATCTTCTTTTTTGTACCATGGATAATGAATTTGTTTTGTAGACATTTTTTTCTCTCCTTTAATTTAGCTTTTTTAGTTATTTATTAGATTTTCTTCAAGAAATTGAACTCTATTATTTTCAAGAGAAGCTAACCTTGCTAGCGCTTCTACGTTGTAGCCTGCAGCTTCTAATTTTTCACGACCGGGCTGAAATGATTTTTCAATGACAATGCCAATACCAGCTATAGTTGCACCAGCTTGTTCTACTAAAGTGGCTAGTCCAAGAGCAGCTTCGCCATTTGCCAAGAAGTCATCAATGATTAATACATGATCATCGCAAGAAATAAAGTCTTTTGAAACTGTAATTTCATTTGTTTCATTTTTTGTGTAGGAGTAAACCTTTGCAGTTAACAGATTTGAACTTAATGTTAGGGACTTCTTTTTTCTTGCGAATACAAGGGGAATGTTTAACTCTAAAGCTGTTGTTAGAGATGGTGCAATACCCGATGACTCAATGGTAAGTATCTTGGTAATTTTTGTTTGTTTAAATCTTTTTGCAAACTGTTTGCCAATTTGCATGACAAGCATTGGATCAATTTGATGATTTAAAAATGAGTCTACTTTAAGTACACCTTTTGAAAGTACAACTCCTTTGTTAATAATTGCTTCTTTTAACTCTTTCATATTTGCGTTCCTCCAGTTGATAAAAAATAAAAAGCTCAGACTCTATCATTACCCACTAGGAGTGAATGAAAGAATCCGAGCTTTGAGTTCTCGAATAAAATAGTAAATAACTATATTTATAAAATACAGCTACTGCTACATCCACTCGTAGTCGAATTATTTACGGTAATTCGGTAGAGACTCGCAGGCCATATTCCTGCTATTATACGAGATCTAACTTATTTATTGTTTGTAGTATGGATTATAGCATAATTTTCTCGGGGAAAGTACCAATTTACGAATATTTTTTAAATAAAATTTATTTTTGTACGTGTTTTCTTGGTTTGCGTAGGTTTCAAATAAGTCTTTTTACGTAAACATTGTTGCTAGTTAATACAAATTAGTTTTATAAATATAAATTTTTTCCCGTTATACAAATCATAAATTAGAAGAGAAATTAGTGTTTCAGGTAAATTATCCTCTAATTAAAAGGCTGTTTTCGAAAAGTTTGTTTGTTTCGTAAAAATCCAAAAATCCGAATTTTACACATACATACTAGAATTCACTACTTATTTAGTAAAGTATTGCTCTTTTCTAACTGAATTTATTGGGCGATATTTCCACCTAAAGAATTTCTCCAATAAAATTAGGTTAAAAAGTAACAATGTTTTAGAAAATAGTCCATTAAATTGAAAAATCCAAATATAAAAGTAAATATTCAATATATTTTAATTTGTTTGAAAATACATGGAAATTATAAAAAAGCTGTGATATACTTTTATCCATTATCAACGAGATTTTAGCGAGTAAAACCGTTAAAGCGAATCGGCTTGAATTGGGGGGGGTTAGTTTGAAAGAAAAGTTTTTCTCTATGACACTACCTTACGTGATGGTACCCAAGGTGAAGGGGTAAGTTTGTCAGTAGATGATAAATTGAAAATTGTAAAAAAACTAGATGAGCTTGGGATCCATTATATTGAAGGTGGTTGGCCAGGGGAGTAATCCAAAAGATATGGAATTTTTTAAAAGGGCCTAAAGAGCTCAACTCACCCACGCAACAAATCACCGCCTTGGAAGTACTAGAAGAATCGGAGTGAAGGTAGAGGAGGATGAAAACCTCCTAAAACTCGTAGAGAGTGCGGTTAAAGCGGTAGCAATTTTTGGCAAGTCATGGGACTTTCAAGTTGAAAAAGCATTACAAACGACCCTAGAAGAAAATTTACAAATGATTGCAGAAACGGTCAGTTTTTTAAAAATAAGAACCTTCATGTAACATTTGATGCCGAACATTTCTTTGATGGTTATAAACAAAATAAACATTATGCTTTAAAAGCAGTTTCTACAGCAGAATTGGCAGGTGCTGATTGTATTGCGTTATGTGATACAAATGGTGGTACATTACCTCATGAGATTACCGAGATTGTAAGAGATGTTTGTAGCAAGGTCAGTATCCAAGTAGGAATTCATTGTCATAATGATAGTGAAGTAGCTGTTGCTAACTCTCTTGCTGCAGTTCAAGCAGGAGCAAGGCAAATCCAAGGCACTATGAATGGTTATGGTGAACGTTGTGGTAATGCTAATTTAATTTCGGTTATCGCTAATTTACAATTGAAACTTAACTATCAGTGCATTGAAGCTGCTAAGTTAAAGACTTTAACCTCAATATCCAAGTATGTTCATGAAATAGCAAATCAGGTTACTCCAAGTAATCAGCCATTTGTTGGGAAAAGTGCGTTTGCCCATAAAGGAGGAATGCATGTTAATGCAGTCCTAAAGCATCCACAAACATATGAGCATGTAATGCCTGAATTAGTAGGTAATAAACGTCGGGTTCTTGTTTCTGAGCTTTCAGGACAAAGCAATCTTATGTTCAAAGCTAAGGAATGGAATTTTAAGCTTAACAAACAGGACCCTACGTCAAAACAATTGTTAGAAACAATCAAAGAAAAAGAGCATGATGGTTATCAATATGAGGCCGCAGAGGCTTCGTTTGAATTACTAGTAAGAAAAAGCTTTAATGACTGGAAAGATTACTTTTTATTAGATAGTTATAAAATATTTATTGAAAAAAATGGTGATGATGTATTCTCAACAGAAGCTGTTGTGAAACTTGCAGTTCAAAGTGAGCTAGTTTTATCAGCTGCAGAAGGGAATGGACCTGTCAATGCTCTTGACCATGCTTTACGGAAAGGGTTAGAGCAATTTTATCCAATCATTAAAAAGATGTATTTATCTGATTACAAAGTGCGAGTTCTTGATGAAACAGAAGCAACGGCATCGAAAGTTCGTGTTCTTATAGAATCATCTGATGGAAAAGAAAAATGGAGTACAATTGGTGTTTCTGGTAATATCATTAAAGCGAGTTGGCTAGCATTAGTTGATAGTGTTCAATACTATTTAATGAAGCATGAAAGTGAGATTAAATTAGTTTCTCCAATGAAGGAAGAACCCTGTCTTGGTGTAAGTAATCACTAGTCATGCGAAGTTTATGATTTGGAATTTATGAAAGTATGAGAAGCACAGTTATTTAGAAAGGATGAGACGAGATGAGCAAAGTTGAGGCAGTTAATAACAAGGGCTATTTTGGAGAGTTTGGAGGAAGTTTTGTTCCACCACAGTTACAACCAGTGTTAGATCGATTAGAAGAGGCTTTTATATTATATAAAGATGACCCAGATTTTAATGATGAGTACCTCTATTACCTTAAAGAGTACGTTGGTCGAGAGAACCCACTTACATTTGCAAAGCGGCTTACGGATAAGCTAGGTGGGGCAAAAATTTATTTGAAGCGAGAAGACTTAAATCATACCGGAGCACACAAAATCAATAATGTTATAGGACAAATATTATTAGCAAAACGAATGGGGGCCCGCCGTATTATTGCAGAAACAGGTGCAGGTCAACACGGTGTGGCTACTGCCACAGCATGTGCAATGTTGGGCTTAGAATGTATTATTTATATGGGAGCAGAGGATATCCGGCGCCAAGCTCTTAATGTGTTTCGCATGGAGCTTTTAGGTGCAAAAGTTGAAGCAGTTCATAAAGGTCAAGGGCGTCTAAAAGATGCTGTAGACGAAGCACTGAACGATTTAATCAAAAACTATGAAAATACGTTTTATTTACTAGGTTCTGCAGTTGGACCACATCCGTTTCCTTCAATTGTCAGGCACTTTCAAGCGATTATTAGTAAAGAATCGAAGCGTCAAATTTTAGAGAAGGAAGGCCGCTTACCTAATTTAGTCATTGCTTGCGCCGGTGGGGGAAGTAACGCGATTGGAGCTTTTGCGGAGTATATTGGTGACGAAGATGTACGCTTAATAGGAATAGAGCCTGAAGAAGCTGCAAGCCTTACAAAAGGAACTCCAGGTGTGTTACACGGCTTTAAATGTTTAGTTTTACAGGATGAAGAGGGGAATCCGTTACCAACACATTCTATTTCTGCAGGTTTGGATTACCCTGGAATTGGCCCAGAACATAGCCATTTAAAGGTCAGTGGACGCGCCGAGTATTATACCGTCTCTAAGGAAGAAGTTCTTCACGCATTTCAGGAGTTAGCACGTATTGAAGGAATAATTCCAGCATTAGAAAGTGCACATGCAGTTGCTTTTGCGTTGAAGGAAGCGCCACTACTTGGTGAGGACCAAATCATTATTGTAAATATATCTGGTCGTGGAGATAAAGATGTAAATGAGGTTGCTTTATTGCTCAAACAAATGTAAAAACAAATGGGATGACTACGAATGAGTCATCCCATTTATGATGTTAGAAAACCTGCCCCGAGATCTTGATATCGTGACATTACTAGCTTTTTTAAGAGGTTCTTGGAGAAAATAGCCTTAATTATTAAAGCTCGGGTATACATATGGTGATTGTGGCTCAGCTACAACAGTTACTTCCCTTAAGTGTATGACAGGCAATTGATAACCGTGATACTCAGTTTTATGAATAGTCCCACGAACTTTGATCCACATATCATTTTCAAAGAGATAAGCATCCTCGGTTTCAATTAATGTCCCATATACACCTGCATCAGCAGTACAACATGTCATTGAAAATCTGGCTACGACGAGTCTATTTTCTTCAAAATCCTGTTCGCGAAACACAAATCCAGTAATTTCCATTTCTTACCGATAAATTTTTCTAAGTGTAAGTCAAGGAGAGTCATAACATCTAAATAGTTTTGGTCTGTTACTTGAATGACCGATTCCTTAAGTAATTCGGACATTAGTTCATCATAATACTCGCTAAACCAATCTTCTTCATAGAAATCTTCAATTTGAAAATGTTCTATTTCTTCATCGATGTCATTGGCATCAAGGCTAGCCAGATATCCTTCAGGATCATTCAAAAATTGATCAGTCCTTGGTGTAGAAGAAGATGGCTCTTCTACAGGTTTCGATAAATTCATTCCTGAACCATATATGATACCGCGGTTTGCGGCGATTGAACTGTTCAGTGCCTGATCTGGTATGATGAACCCCATAAGAAGAGGCAAGATAAAAATTGAGTAGATAAGTAGTTTTGCCCAAACAGGACCTGCAACTTGATGATCTAGTCCACAATCACAATCGATATCCTCTTCGGCTTGTCCTTTCCTTGTACTACGAAAAATTTGAATGATCCCTAGAAGGAAAAATACAATGATAGAGAAATAAATGAAAGGCATCATTTTTGGTGCAATATAATATTTCATATTATCCGAAATAATTAGCCCTAAAATCAGCAGTGCGAAACCAAAAAGGATAATTCCTCGAAGATAAGCATGGAAACCAAGGTCACCGTTATTATTCACATGAACACTTCCTTTCTGACAAATTTAAGATTGATGGTCAAATCAGTTTTTTTATAAGGCTGTTTTCGTAAACTTTGTTGCTTTTAGAAAAGAGCGTATAATAAAGGATCAAAAATTCGTAGATACTTCTAAATGGAAACACAACAAGCTATGAGAAAACGGCTTTGGTAAGGTGTCATTATAAGATAAAAAAGTTTAACAATAAGACAGAGATGAATACTACAATTGTAACAGTTGCCATAAACACTAAGACAAACTTAGTTTTAAAGAAGGCTAGGAGCATAATTGTATTTTTTAGATCAAGCATTGGACCGTAAACTAAAAAGGCGATAATTGAACTTGTTGTAAAATTGTTTGCAAAAGATGCAGCTACAAATGCATCGGCTTCAGAGCAAAGGGATAAAACATAGGCGAAAGCCATCATCACAAACGTTGCTGAATAATCATTTGAACCAAGTGCTTGGAGGATACTTCTGTCCAAAAAGGTTTGGAATAAAGCTGCGATAAAAGCACCAGCGATCAAATATTTTCCCATCATAAAAAATTCATCCGCAGCATGATACATTGTTTGCTTTAAACGATTTACCCTTTTAGCTGGTGTAACATTTGTAATGACTTGTTTACCAATTAGTTCTTCTTTGGTCCATTTTAACTGGTCATTATTTTTACGGAAAATAAAGTAAATGATTGCCCCGATAAGGATTGCTAGGATGAAGGCTAGTCCCATTCTAGAATAAAGAACGGTAGGATTAGACCTAAATGCATAGAATGTCGAAGCAAAAACAACGGGATTAAGGATCGGTGCACCTACTAAAAAGACGACGCCAACATGCAAAGGCATACCCTTTTAATTAACCTTCTTACAACAGGTACAATCGCACATTCACAAATCGGAAAGATGGCGCCAAGTATTGCGGCAGGTATTAAAGCTCCGAGAGCATTTTTCGGTAAGTACCGTTGAATGGTATCTTCGGAAACATAGATTTGAATTAACGCGGATACAAATACACCTAATAATATAAAGGGAAAAGCTTCAATGATAATACTTATAAAAATGGTATTAACATTAACGATACTATCAGGTAAGTTAGAAAAGGTAATAGAACCTTTTACTTTTTCAATGTTAAAAAAGAGCAATAAGAAAACTAGTAATAAGGCAACACCGAGTAAATCTTTTGCCAAAGATGATACTGATTCTTTTATGTTCATACGGATCTACTCCTATTTAGATTATAAGATTATATAGACTTATGATTTAGGATTGCATCGAAGCAATCCTAAAAAAATCTGCATTTTTTCATACCATCTAGTATTCTATCATAAAATCCCTCTTTTATGAACGAACCTTAATATTCCTTTTGTTTAAATAGTAATGATTCCTATTTGTTTTTTTTATAACTTATGCTAAGTTTAGTTTAATTCATGTAGTGGAGGAGATTATGAGAAAAAGAGTTCCTACTTATATTATCACAGGTTTTCTAGGTAGTGGGAAGACGACGGTTTTACAAAATCTACTTACCTATTGTAAAGATAACAATCGTAAGCCTGCAATCGTCTTAAATGAAATCGGAGACACTAATGTAGAGCAAGATTTGTTTCGCGACGATCATGTACTAGAAATGCTAAATGGGTGTATTTGCTGTTCAATTCAAGGTGACTTTACGCAAGAGCTTCATTCGTTTTTAATGTCATTAAAGGAAGAAGATGTTCCGGATCTTTTATTTATTGAGGGGACAGGTATCGCTAATCCAATAGAGATTGTCGATGGTTTAACGGATCCACTCTTAATTGATATGGTAGATTTATTTTCAATTATTAATCTAATAGATGGAAGTAAATACATTGAATATCAAAGTATTTTTTCAAGCTCAAAAGACGTTCGTGCTCTCCTAAAATCCCAAGTTACTACAAGCACATACATTATTTTAAATAAAATGGATTTAATATCAGAAAAATTAGCGGAGAAAGTAAAACGTAAAATTAGCGCTTTAAAGAAAGACGAAGCTCTTTTGGTAGAAACAAGTTATGGGGAAGTGGATATTCAGGAAGTACTGGAAAAAAGAATTACGACCCATCGTACTGAGAAATTACCATTAGGGAAATGCGGTTGTACAGATGAACATCATTGTACGACTCACAGCCCTGTGAATAACCACTCATTTCAAGCAATTAAAATTGCTGTGACTAATCCTGTCGATCGGATTCAGTTTGAGAAATGGCTAATGCAACTACCAGAAACGTTGGTCCGTGGAAAAGGGATTGTTCAATTGACAGAGACTGAAGGTTTGTTCCAATTCCAATATGCTTCAAAGCAATTAAAGTTGACGCGAATGAAGGAAGGAAATAAAATTAATCCTTGTTTAATATTAATAGGCGTCGATCTTGACAGTAAAAAGATTGAAGGTTCATATACAGAAACGTTCAGTAGATAATGATAAGGGAGGCCACTCAGATGAGGGCCTCCCTTGTTTAATGTCGCTTAAACATCCATAACTGTTGATGGTTCAACAAATAGGAAAACTAGAATTGCTACTACGAAACAATAAATAGCAAAATAAATCAACTTACTTCTTTTAAGGAAATCAATTAGCCAAATAATTCCTAACCAAGAGCAGAAAAAAGTTGTAATAAATGAAACGATTAGAGCTGGTGTTCCAATCGCAGTAAAGATATCCCTACTAACATCTCCTACTGCTAACACTGTTGAACCTAAGATAACAGGAATAACAAGTAAAATGAATATCTAACTGCTGTATCACGCTCTAAACCGGCCATTAACGCTGCAATTAGGGTTGCACCGGAACGAGATATACCAGGTAAAACAGCCAATGTTTGCGCAATTCCAACGATAATGGAATCAAGGAATGTCATTTCTTTTTCTGAACGGTTACCGTACCGATGAAATTTTCAATGAATACTAACCCTAGCCCAGTAATAAATAAAGTTACTGCTATAAAAGTCGGAGTTTTCATTGTTTCCCCGACAAAGTCTCCAAGTAGGATCCCTAAGACACCTGTAATGATCGTTGCAATAATAATATAAATGGCAAACAGGAAATGAACGCGATTTTCAGCTGATCTTGTTTTAAAAAAGCTGAAAAACCCAATAATCACAGCAACTAGATCTTTCCGGAAATAAATTATAACAGCTAATACAGAAGCTAAATGTAAATAAATTTCAAACGCTAACCCTGGAAAGGTGGTTCCTAAAATAAGTTGTGTAATTACGATATGGGCTGTACTAGAAATAGGTAAGAATTCCGTTAAACCTTGAATAATTCCAAAAATGATAGCATCTAATATAGACATAATGTCTCCTTCCTATGTAACAAAATCACTGATAACCATTCTAGCAAATAAAGTGATTTAAATAAAGGTGTTTTATTATTTGTTTTGTCATATTTAACTGTGTGAATCTCATAATTACCTTAATCGAGTGAATAATGAAATTCATGAACTAGAAACGCCATTGAAACTTCTATAAAGGTTCTTTATACTTTAAGTTGCATAAATACAGTAGAGAGAAGAGATTACATGAATCGTAAGATAGTAAAAACCTTTTTGCGGTAGGGCTAGGAGGCGCATTCGGTACGTTATTTCGGTATTTTATCAATATCCAAACAGTTTCAGTCTTATTCCCTCTTGGCACGTTATTGGAAAATCTTATAGGAAGCCTAATATTAGGGTTTTTAACAGGGTTGCTCGTTCATATGAAATTTTCAGAGACTTGGAAAGTAGGTCTTGGAGTAGGTTTTTGCGGTGGATTTACAACGATGTCTACATTAGCGGCCGATTTTTATGGTCTTTTACAAGCTCCGGAAGTTTTTAACTCAATTATTTATCTCTTGGCTTCTATAGTTGGAGGAGTTTTCCTAGCATTTATAGGGTATTTACTTGGTGAAAAGCAAAGTTCTCGTCTCCATTCTACTAAAAAAGCAGGTGAGACAAATTGAATCTCGTTTTCGTGATGGCAGGAGGAGCTATTGGTGCGATGACTCGTTATGGGGTGGGGCTTTATATAATGAGAAAGGTTCCACAGCCACCGTTTCCACTTGCGATGCTCGTTGTTAATGTAATTGGCTCATTAGGGCTAGGGATTTTTATAGGTACTAATTATGCTGAACTCGAAGTAACAGTCCTTTATGAAGCACCGCTTTATTTATTCGTTGGTCTTGGTTTTTTTGGAGCTTTCACAACTTTTTCTACTTTTAGTGTTGAAACAATGCTCCTTTTACGACAAGGCAAGGTGATAGTAGCTTTTATTTACGTATTGCTTTCAATGGCCTTGTCGATTATCTTTTTTAGCGGTGCAATTTTGTTGTTAACAAGTAATTACTTTGGAGGGTATTAAATGGCAAAAAATCGTTTTATAAGTTTTATGATTACGATTGTCGCTGTGGCTTTTATCGTATTTGTGGTGGTTGATAATCTGAAACAAGAAGATGATCAAATGACAGTTCCAAATGAAGAAGAAAATGTAGATGAAGAGGCTACAGTAAGCTCACCTTATATTGCTAAGGATGAAATTGGTTTATTACGTGGGATGTTTGCCCCAGATTTCACCTTGCCATTATGGGATACAAAAGAAGAAAAAGCTTTATCTGACTTTCGAGGTCAGATTGTTGTTCTAAATCTTTGGGCATCATGGTGTCCGCCTTGTCGAGACGAAATGCCAGATTTAATAGAATTACATGAAAAGTATCAAGATCAGGGAGTGGCTGTTGTCGGGATTAATATGAAGACGCTAGAAAGAAATGAAGAGGCAATAGAAGAGTTTATGGATGAGTTTAATGTGACCTTTCCTACGTTTGTTGATCAGCCCATTGACACTTTAAATCAAAGAGGAATTGTAGAAGCGTTGTACCAAGTCAGGGCAATACCTGCCACCTATATTTTAGATAAGGAAGGTCGAATATTTATCCCAATCCGCGGCAAAGTGAATTATACGATGTTAGAAACAGAAGTGAAAAAGTTACTAGAGTACGAGTAACTATCAAAACTTCATTCGAAATTGTGGTAATAAAATATTATATGAAACGAGAAAAAACAAGCATTCAATGAAGGCTTGTTTTTTCTATAAGGCGGTTTACTCAAAGATTGTCACTTTTATATTAGCTAGTAATCACAAGATAGATCAATGTCAGGGGCATCTATTCTAACTTTTTAGGACTTTTTCGAATATCGACTGCTTTAATGGATAGATTATTTAAATTGTTAGTGCTTTCCCTTTGTTAGTTTAGCGATGCAAGGTATAAAGGCTTCTTTTGACAAGCGTTTCTAATTTGCTTAGCAATTCATTTGAAAGACCATCAATTTCTTGAGTTGAAAGGTTATTTAGAAGTTGTTGCAATGTCCTAGCACCAGGCACAACAGTAGCAGTAGGCTTATTTCCTAAGCAATAATGAAGCGCAAGTTGCTGCAATTCATAATTATGTTGGTGAGCCAAGTGTTGTAAACGGGGAAGTACTTGCGATAATTCTTCTTGAGAGTAATCTAAGTAACCGTCCTCGTTCAATTTTGTCAAAAAAGCTTCGCTCAAAAGTCCTTTGGCTACTGGTCCACGTGCAATCAGACTAATATTTTTTTCGGCTAATAAAGGCATGATTTCCTCTTCAGGTCTTCTGTCCAGCAAACTATACTGCATCATTACACTACTAATGTTTGATTTATTGACATATTCTTTTATTACGTTAGGGCGAATTGAGGATATACCGTAATAGCGAATCCAGCCTTCTTGAATGAGTTCCTCAAATGCCTCAATTGTTTCTTCAATTGGATCATCTATGGTACCACCGTGAAGTTGATATAAATCGATATAATCTGTTTGTAATCTTTTTAAGCTAGATTTTACAGCCTGTTTAATATATTTCTTAGTTGGATTCCAAGTCCAGCCTTCTTTCTGGTCCTTCCACTCATTTCCAACCTTTGTAGCAATTAATATGTCTTGGCGTTTTTTCTTTAAGCTTTTTCCGATTAATGTTTCATTTTGCCCATAATCGTATAGATCGGCTGTGTCAAAATAGTTCACACCCATATCAATTGCTTTATGTAATATATATTCACTTTCTTGGCTAGTTGTACTGAGTGACATGCAACCTAAGCCTATTGTTGATGCGAGTAACTTTGAGTTACCAATGCTTCTTTTTTGCATCTTCTTATCCCCCTTAAATCTTTGTACTCCCTCAAAGATAGCAATGACTAAACGGAATTTCAAATCCTGGAAGGTTAATTAGCTGTGGATAGGTAATAATGTTTTTCAGGGCTGTGATAAATCAAAAAAGAGGAGTTTTTGTTTTATGTATATAGAAAAAAAAGTGACTGTGGAAGAGATCTTGTACGAAGATGATGAGATACAAATCTTAAAAACTTCTGCAGAAGCAAAGAAAGCACTTTTATATCTCTCAATAACTCCAAGGGCAAAAATAGCTGATGAGGTAAATGTTAATGTTACTTCAACCGCGCTAAACTTAGGAACTGGTGGAATGGATATCGTTACTTTTGTATATGGGGCTACCCCGAAGGAAGAATTGTTTCCACAAGGGCATATCATGAAAGCTCGTTATCTTCCTAATCAGCAAACGGTCCTTGCAGTAGAGGCTCAAGAAAGTACATATCATCATCTATTTAAGCGACCGTTTAGCCTAAAGGGGAAAAAAATCTTAATCGGTGAGCTTCATAGTATGATACCAGTTTGTTTTTGGGGAATGGATTTTCTAAAGAATGATGGCAAAATGGTAGTTATCATTAGTGATGAGGCGAGTATTCCGTTAACTTTTAGCCATCATATCAGAACTCTAAAAAGTGATGATCGGTTTGTTACAATTACAATCGGTCAGGCTTTCGGAGGTACATATGAAGCTGTAAATCTCCATACGGGATTACAGTTTGCCACGGAAGTTCTAAAGGGTGATGTTATCTTAGTGACCCTAGGTCCAGGTGTTGTAGGAACCAATACGCTTTATGGGTTTAGCGGGATTGAACAAGCTAATTGGGCAAATACAATTGGTAGTTTAGGTGGTGTACCGGTTTGGATCCCACGAATATCTGAAAAAGATGGTCGGGAACGACATCTTGGTATTAGCCATCATACATTAACACCTTTGAAAAGATTTACATATGTTAGTAGCGTTTTACCTATTCCAGCTGTAAAAAAGGCTATGAGAGAAAGAATTGAAAAGCAACTAGCTGATCTCCCTCAATTACATCAATCCTATTGGGTGGAATTTGAGACTCTTGAAAAAGTGATTAGCCATTGCAATACCTCGAGCCCATTTCCGATCAAAACGATGGGTAGGCGATATGAGGATGACCCGATTTTTTTCCTTGGTGTCGCTGCAGCTTTATACTGGGTTATAGATCATCCTTGAAATTTATTTATTTGATCTTCCTTGGCTATTAATCCATTCTTGAACAGTAGTATATTCTTTCATATATTTCTTTAACATATATTTTATCTGCCAAGCTTTACCTACTAATGTGACTTTTTGTTCTTGAACATATATTTTCATATAATCTACTCCCTTCCATCCGCTTGTCCAATTTTGGTGGAAAGCTATGGTAAACTGTATGAAGTAGTTTTGTTTTTTAGAATAGTTGATACAAAAATATAAGGCTATTCTCGTAAACAGTGTTGCTTTTAACCTAAAATAATTGGGGAAATTCCTTGGATGAAGATATTACCTAATAAATTGAGTAAGAAAAGAGCACTACTTACTAAATAAGTAGTGAAATCTTAGTATGTACTTAAGCAACAAACTTTGCGAAAACAACTATTAGAAAAGATACCCCGAGACCTTAATGTTTAAGGTTTATATGTAATTGAAAAATGATTGTTGCTATTAGCTTTTAGGTCGTAACCAAGCGAATTCTTCACGCTTTGCGTGAAGATTTTGAGAATAAATAAGCCATTGGGACAATAAATTTGTCCCAAAAAAGCTTATTTATTCTCAAAAGACGATCTAAAAGCAACAAATTTTACGAGAATAGCCATTGAAAACAACATTCTATGCAAAAACAGCCAAATATAAAAAGCGAACAAAGGAGAGAGAATAATGAACAATGAATTTTATGAAAAACATTGGCAACGCAATCTATTTTTAAGGGTAAGGTTATAGAGTTGGTTGTCAAAGATGTTGAGCTTCCTGATGGTAAAACGAGTAAAAGGGAAATTGTCCATCATCCAGGTGCTGTAGCAGTCATTGCAGTAACAAAGGAAACAAAGTATTGTTAGTGAAACAGTTTCGTAAACCATTAGAAAAGACAATTGTTGAAATACCAGCAGGGAAACTTGAAAAAGATGAGGATCCATTAGCGTGCGCAAAGCGAGAACTAGAAGAGGAAACTGGTTATAGAGCCATTGACATGAAGCTTCTAACTTCTTTTTACACATCGCCTGGATTTGCTAATGAGCTAGTATATGTTTACTTTACAGATATGATTGAAGTTGGCGAAGTTAATCGGGACGAAGATGAATTTTTGGATGTAATGGAGCTCTCTATACAAGAAGCAGACCAGTTAATTGAGCAACAGATTATTCATGATGCAAAAACAATTTATGCAATCCAATTCTTAAAACTTAAAGGTGGCTTAGTTTAAGTTGAAATCATACTTTGTAGATTTACATATTCATTTAGGAGCAACCGCAACAGGAAAACCAGTGAAAATAACTGCCTCTAAATCAATGACGCTAGAAAATGTCCTAAATGTAGCAGCAGATCAAAAAGGTTTAGGATTAATTGGGATTATAGATTGTCATGTACCAGAAGTTTTACAGCAACTAAACCAACTTCTTGTTGCTGGTGATATCTATGAAAGAGAAGAGGGTGGACTTTGTTATAAAGAAAAAATCACCTTAATTTTAGGATCAGAATTAGAAGTATATGATAGCCGAAGCAAAGGTCCGATCCATGTTCTCGCTTTTTTTCCATATCTAAATTCAATGGAACGCTTTTCATTATGGCTAACCGAAAGAGTCACAAATGTTAACTTAAGTACCCAGAGAATTTATGAGGATGGTGTGGTCCTTCAAGAACAAGTGAAACAGCAAGGGGGATTATTCATTCCTGCCCATGTTTTCACCCCGTTTAAAAGTCTCTACGGTAAAGGGGTAGAACATAGCATAGAAGAAGTTTTTGACTCAAGGATGATTGATGGAATAGAGTTAGGTCTTAGTTCAGATACAACGATGGCAAACCAAGTCATAGAGTTACAGAACTATACATTTTTAACGAATTCAGATGCTCACTCATTAGGAAATATAGCACGTGAATATCAAAAAATAAAAATGAAACAACCAAGCTTTTACGAATTAGTAAAAGCATTAAAGGGTGAAGCTGGTCGTGAGATTGAGAGTAATTTTGGTTTAAACCCTTTGCTTGGTAAATATTATCAGACGACATGCGAACGGTGTTTTGAGCCAGTTACGGAGGGGGAATTCCAAGCGTGCCAAAATTGTGGTCATGGTCAATTTACAAAAGGGGTAGCGGTAAGAATTAAGGAACTAGCTAACCAAGGAAACGCTATACCAAAAAGAAAACGTCCACCATATATCCATCAAATTCCATTACAATTTATACCTACATTAGGTCCAAAAACATTAGAAAAACTTAGACAGCATTTTGAACATGAAATGAATATTATCCATAATGCCACAAAAGAGCAGCTAGAGATGGTTGTTTCAAAGAAGATAGCTGATTATATTCTTAAAGCAAGAGCTGGGGAACTAACGTTCAAAACTGGTGGTGGTGGGAAGTATGGAAAGGTAAAGTAATGTAGGCTAAAAAAAGGGACTCTCGGAAGAAAAAATTCCAAGAGTCCCTTTTTTACTTAGCTCCCGGATCTAAGCTAGGAAAGTATTGGATACGACACAAAATAATAATCTTTTAGAAAACTGTTAACATCAAGGCTCTTTTCGTAACGCTCTTTTCTAAAAGATTTTTGCTATTAGCTTTTAGGTCGTAACCAAGCGAATGCTTGGTTCTTCACGCTTTGCGTGAAGCTTTTGAGAATAAATAAGCCATTGGGACAAATAAATTTGTCCCAAAAAGCTTATTTATTCTCAAAAGACGACCTAAAAGCCACAAGTTTACGAAAACAGCCATTCGTAAACTTTGTGGTTTTATGGACAATAATTCAATAAATACTCCATGTTTCTGCTTTTAAACCTTCTAAATATGAGAAAAGATGCCCCGAAACCTTGATATATTCTTGTCATTACTAGCTATTTTAAAAGCAACAATCTTAGAGAAAACAGCTAACACAAAAAACCTTTTCTATTAATTTGTCATAGAATTCAAATCTTTTATAGAGTGAAGTAGAAAGAACTTAATTAGATTATTGAGGAGGAGAACGATGAGGAGGAAGGCAAACGGAGTTGGGCAAATGGTTGCTTATCATATAGAAGAAAATCGTTCAATTTATATCTTTACAATTGTTTTATTTTTAATGGGAATTATTTTTGGAGCAATAATTGTAAATAGTTTAAGCCTAAATCAAAGACATGACTTACATATATATTTAAGCCAGTTTTTTGGACAAGTAGCAGAAGGGCAACTAGCAGACTCAGCAGCTATGTTCTCACAAAGTTTTGCTCACTATTTGAAATACATCGGCTTAATGTGGGTGCTCGGACTTTCAATTATCGGATTACCGATCAGTTTGATATTATTATTTATTAAAGGTGTAGTAGTAGGTTTTACGGTCGGCTTTTAGTAATCAATTGGGGATGAACGGTTTTCTTTTAGCGTTCGCATCGGTGATGCCTCAAAACTTTATACTGGTTCCAGCTTTTATTGTCATTGCAACTGCCTCTGTTTCGTTTTCACTAAAAATGATCCGTCATCAATTTATCAAAAGAAGTCACGAACCGATTTTTCAGCAGTTTTTACGATATTCTGCCTTAGTTCTTTGCGTTGGGGCAATTTTAGCTGTCGCATCAGCTTTTGAAGCTTATATATCTCCAAACTTACTGAGAATGGTGGTAAACTGGATGTGATATATTGTAATCATTATAAAAAGGTATTTATTTTAAACTATTTTTTATAATGATTTTAATTTGACCCCTTTTCGATTATTGAGTATAATTGATCTAGGTAATCGGCTTTTCGGGAGGGGCACAGAGTATGGAAAAAAGAATAGAGCGTATCAAAAAACAGTTGCATTCTCAAAGCTACAAGCTTACTCCGCAACGAGAGGCGACAGTTCGAGTGCTATTAGAGCACGAGGAAGATCATTTAAGCGCTGAAGATGTTTATCTCTTAGTAAAAGAGAAATCTCCAGAAATTGGTTTAGCTACAGTATATCGTACACTAGAATTACTTAGTGAGTTAAAGGTTGTAGATAAAATAAACTTTGGTGACGGTGTTTCTCGGTATGATTTACGTCAAGAAGGTGCAGCTCATTTTCACCACCATTTAGTTTGTATTGAATGTGGTGCAGTAGATGAAATTCAAGAGGACTTATTAGGGGATGTTGAAAAAATCGTTGAAGAAAATTGGAATTTTCAAGTAAAAGATCATCGTCTAACCTTTCACGGAATTTGTAGTCGGTGTCAAGAGAATAAACCAGAGTAACCTTCCGAATTTTGGAAGGTTTTTTATTTAGGTTGTTTTCTCATTTAAATAGCTAGTTATGACAAGATATATCAAGGTCTCGGGGGCATCTTTTCTGAGATTCGAAGGTTGTTAACGCAGAAACATGAATTCCCATAAAGCCACAATGTTTTACGAAAAGAGCCTTTATTTAAGGTTTGTAAACACAAGACAAAATTACATTTTTTATTTTATCTCTTAAATAAAGGTATAGAGCCTCTCGTTTTTGGCATATCTTGTACTAAAGATATTTTTAGCACTTAGGAGGGCTACCAATGATAAGAGATTTTTTTACAGTTGCCTGGGATACAATTCGAGTGTTTCTCTTATTTATGGGGTGCACGGTATTGTTTTATTATGGTATTCTATGGGTAAGTCAAGAATATGAGAGTTATCATCGTTATGATGAACCAAAAGGTAGAGCGGTTAAAGTTGTGCAAATGAACGAACCGGTTGATAGAAACGGTTTCTTAGATCGACTAATGTTTTTCTACCATTTTGGTGAATGATATTTAAAAAACATAAATTCATTTTCTTGTAACTATTCTAAATGCCAGATTGAAAGACGAGGTTTTACTTTCTTTAGATATGTTCCCAATTATCTAAGCGACGGGGGATCTTTGCTAAGGGTGTAATCAGAAAAAATGGAACGTTTATTGAATTATTGTCCATAGATCTACAATGTCTACGAATTATTATTGTAGAGTTAAAGGAGAGAACGCTTCAGTCCTTGGAATACATTAATTACACTTGAAAACAAGAAGCCTGGGGAAAAGGAGTTACGATGAAAAACCAAATAGAGGATTTTCTTCATTTTATTATTGTTGAAAAGGGTTTAGCAGCGAATACAATTGAATCTTATCGAAGAGATCTTACAAAATACACTCAATACTTACTAAATGTCGAGCAAATGACCTCGATTAATGATGTAAGTCGTATTATTATTATGAACTACCTATTCTTCTTAAAAGAACAAGGGAGAGCGTCAACTACAATTGCTAGAACGATAGCATCGATACGTTCCTTTCATCAATTTTTGTTACGAGAGCATGTAACAACAAGTGATCCTTCAATTCATATTGAAACGCCTAAACGCGAACGAAAATTGCCAAAAGTATTATCGTCAGCAGAAGTAGAGGCTCTCTTATCATCATCAAATTCAACATCACCATTTGATGATCGAAATAAAGCAATGCTAGAGTTGCTTTATGCGACAGGAATGCGTGTTTCTGAACTTTGTTCATTAAGGCTTTCAGACCTTCATTTAACAATGGGTTTTATTCGTTGCGTTGGCAAAGGTAATAAGGAAAGAATAATTCCCATAGGAAAGCTAGCAACAGAAGCTCTAAACAAATACTTGAAATCTTCTAGACCAAGTATACTGAAAAATAAGCAACATGACTTTGTGTTTGTGAACCATCATGGAGAGTGTTTATCTAGGCAAGGTTTTTGGAAGATCTTAAAAAAAGTTAGTAAAGAAGCAAACATTAGTAAGGAACTCACACCACATACTCTACGTCATTCTTTTGCAACTCATTTGTTAGAAAATGGTGCTGATCTTCGTGCCGTTCAAGAGATGTTAGGCCACGCCGATATATCAACGACTCAAATCTACACTCATGTAACAAAAATGCGGTTAAAAGATGTGTACGCCAGTTTTCATCCACGAGCTTAGTTAGTAGATAATATCGAAAAAGGTTTTTTTGAAGCAACCTTTAAAATAATTATCTACTTCAACATAAAATATGTTGTCAGACTTCTGACCTCTATATATAATGATTATGATACTATTCATTAAATTAATTTAATACATAATCGGGAATAGTATAAAAATAATAGAGATTCTTCGTATCAAAGTATGTTTTTAGGAAGGATGTTTTTAATGAACAATTTTTCTTACAAAAGGATTTTCCTTGTTGTAATGGACTCTGTAGGTATAGGTGAGGCACCAGATGCTGAGCTTTTTGGTGATGTTGGATCTAATACTTTAGGACATATTGCTGAAAAAATGAATGGTTTACATATGCCGAGGATGGCAAAGTTAGGCTTAAGTAATATTGAAGAAATACAAGGAATTGAAAAAGTGGAAACACCACTAGCTCACTTTGGAAAGATGGCAGAAGCGTCTAATGGGAAAGATACGATGACTGGGCATTGGGAAATCATGGGCCTTTTCATTGATACACCATTTAGGACTTTTCCAAATGGGTTTCCAAAGGAACTGCTTGATGAAATTGAAAGAAGAACAGGAAGAAAGATTATTGGGAATGTACCTGCTTCAGGAACTGAGATCCTAGATATGCTTGGACAGGAACATGTGGAAACAGGAGCAATAATTGTATATACTTCTGCGGATTCTGTACTCCAAATAGCAGCCCATGAAGATGTTGTTCCTCTTGATGAATTATACAACATATGCAAAGTCGCTAGAGAACTAACGTTAGATGAAAAATACATGGTTGGAAGGATAATAGCTCGTCCATTTATAGGACAACAAGGTGCATGGCAACGGACACCGAATCGCCATGATTATGCATTGAAGCCTTTTGGACGAACAGTTATGAATGAACTTGAGGATAAAGGTTTTGACTCAATTGCTATTGGAAAAATCTCAGATATTTATGATGGTGAGGGTATTACCCAATCATTAAGAACAATTTCAAATATGGATGGGATGGATAAATTAGTTCAGACATTGGATATGGATTTCACCGGGTTAAGTTTCTTAAATTTAGTTGATTTTGACGCACTTTATGGACATCGTCGGGATCCGATTGGTTATGGGAAAGCATTAGAGGAGTATGACGCTCGACTGCCTGAAGTACTTGAAAAGCTCACCGACAAAGACTTATTAATTATCACAGCAGACCACGGAAATGATCCTGTTCATCCAGGGACTGATCATACAAGAGAATATGTACCGTTGATCGTTTATGATAAAGCTGCCAAAACAGCCTTTGATCTTGGAACAAGAAGTACTTTTGCAGATATTGGAGCTACAATTGCAGAGAACTTCAAAGTTCCTATGCCTAAATATGGAAAAAGTTTTTTACAAGAAGTACGAAAGGGACGTGAATAAGATGAATAATGCGGTTAAATATTTAAGAAAAAAAGTTTCCGTAAAACCAGAGATTGGCTTAATTTTAGGGTCAGGTCTAGGGATTTTAGCAAATGAAATTGAGAATCCAATTGAAATTCCTTATGATGAAATTCCAGGTTTTCCTGTTTCGACTGTAGAGGGGCATGCAGGTCAACTTGTCATTGGTACATTAGAAGGAAAACAAGTCATTGCGATGCAAGGTAGATTTCATTACTATGAGGGCTATTCGTTGGAGAGAGTAACATTTCCTGTACGGGTGATGAAAGAGTTAGGCGTTAAAAGCGTGATCGTTACAAACGCAGCAGGAGGAATTAATGAAACATTTACTCCAGGGGATTTGATGATTATAACTGATCATATTAATAACTTTGGTGATAATCCACTAATAGGGCCAAATGACCCTGCACAAGGAGTTCGTTTCCCTGATATGTCCACTGCTTATAGCAAAACACTTGTTAAGTTAGCAAAACAAGTAGCTATGTCATTGGATATTGTTATTAAAGAGGGTGTTTATGTTGGCAATACAGGCCCATCATATGAGACACCTGCTGAGATAAAAATGCTTCGTACTTTAGGTGGGGATGCTGTTGGAATGTCAACTGTACCAGAAGTGATTGTTGCAAAACATAGTGGTCTAGAAGTATTAGGAATTTCTTGTATTTCAAATATGGCAGCTGGTATTTTAGATCAACCGTTAACACATGATGAAGTAATCGAAACAACAGAAATGGTAAAAGCAAACTTTTTAAGTTTTGTAAAAGAGATTGTTAAAGAAATGAATTAGTGGGAGTGGGAGAAATGAATCAAGTCTTGGAAAAAGCAAAGGAAACTGCTGGTTTTATTCAAGGGAAAATACAAACAGAACCAACGATCGGTCTAATTCTTGGCTCCGGGTTAGGTGAGTTAGCTAATGAAATTGAGGAAAGCGTGGTCATTCCTTATGATGAAATACCGAACTTTCCAGTCTCAACTGTAGAGGGGCATGCAGGTCAACTTGTCATCGGAAAGCTTAATGAAAAAATAGTAATTGCAATGCAAGGAAGATTTCATTTTTATGAAGGGTATTCTATGCAGGAAGTAACCTTCCCGGTTCGTGTCATGAAATTATTAGGAGTTGAAACAATTGTCGTAACAAATGCATGTGGTGGTATGAACTCAGCATTTGCCCCTGGTGATTTAATGATCATTACTGACCATATTAATATGACTGGAGCGAACCCTTTAATTGGACCTAATGAAAGTGAGTTTGGTCCAAGATTCCCTGATATGAGTTCAGCTTACACTCGTGAATATGTCCCTGTTTTAGAGGAAGTCGCAAAAGAAATTGGAATTCAGATACAAAAAGGTGTTTATGTAAGTGTGTCAGGTCCAACCTATATGTCTGCAGCTGAATTAATCATGCTCAGGAAAATTGGTGGCGATGTTGTTGGTATGTCAACAGTCCCTGAAGTAATTGTTGCTAGACATATGGATATGAAAGTAGTTGGGATAAGCTGTATCACAGATATGGCCATTGGTGAAGAGTTAGAAGGCGTAACACATGAACAGGTCGTTGAAGTAGCAAATCGTACAAAACCAAAGTTCATAAAATTAATTAAAGAGACATTACCAAGACTGTAGGAGTTATGAATTATGAGTTATGAGTTATGAAAGAAAGGCTTCGAAGCATCATCACTCAAAACTCAAATCTCTACACTAAAAAAAGGGTGAGACTTATGAGAATGGTTGATTTAATTGAAAAAAAACGCGACGGAAAAGAGTTAACTAAAGCTGAAATCGAATTTATTATTAAAGGTTATACAAGTGAAGTGATACCTGATTATCAAATGAGTGCTTTTGCAATGGCTGTTTACTTTCAAAATATGTCAGAAAATGAACGAGCAGCCTTAACGATGGCAATGGTTGAATCGGGGGATCAAATTGATCTTTCAGCTATTGAGGGGATTAAGGTTGATAAGCACAGTACAGGCGGGGTAGGCGATACAACAACACTTGTACTAGCTCCTCTAGTTGCTAGTGTTGGGGTTCCAGTTGCTAAAATGAGTGGCCGTGGTTTAGGTCATACAGGTGGTACAATCGATAAACTAGAAGCTGTAAATGGTTTTTCAGTTGAAATCTCAAATCAACAATTTATTGATCTTGTGAATAAAAATAAAGTTGCAGTCGTTGGACAAAGTGGAAATTTAACTCCAGCCGACAAAAAGCTCTATGCCCTTAGAGATGTTACCGCAACTGTTAATTCCATCCCTTTAATTGCAAGCTCGATCATGAGTAAAAAAATTGCTTCTGGTGCTGATGCGATCGTACTTGATGTAAAAACTGGTGCTGGGGCTTTTATGAAAGACTTAGACCAAGCAGAGGAACTTGCCAAGGCAATGGTCGATATTGGGAACAATTTAGGTAGAAATACTATTGCTGTTATTTCTGATATGAGTCAACCACTAGGCTTGGCCATCGGAAATGCTCTAGAAGTGAAAGAAGCAATTGATACATTAAATGGAAAAGGACCAAAGGATTTATTAGAGCTTTGCTTAAGTCTTGGAAGCCAAATGGTATTTCTTGCTGAAAGAACTAGTACTTTGGAGGAAGCACGCACACTATTAGAAGAGGCTATAAGTTCCGGTAAAGGTACTGAAACTCTAAAAGCATTCCTTCAAGCACAAGGTGGAGACCCATCAGTCGTTGATGATGTGACAAAACTTCCAACCGCGCGGTATCAGATTGATGTTCCGGCTAAACAATCAGGATATATTTCTAGTATCATTGCCGATAAAATTGGTGTTGCAGCAATGCTATTAGGGGCTGGACGTGCCACAAAAGAATCGGTCATCGATCTTGCTGTTGGAATTGAGCTTAAGAAAAAAGTAGGCGACTATGTAGAAGCTGGAGAAGCAATCGCAACACTTCATAGTAACCAAGAGAATGTTGATGATGTTAGTAAAAGGGTAGAAGAGTCTTACACGATTACTTCAAGTAAAGTAACGGCTCCACCACTTATTTATAAAGAAATTAGATAAGCTTATTTTTAGAGATGCCCAGTATATTAGATGCTGAAGGGCATCTTTTTTCATTTTTAGGCTGATTTTCAAAGGTTGTTTGGGGCATCTTTTCAAACATTCAAAGGTTTGATAACACAGAAAATATATTTAATAAAAATATTTTTCGGGGTTAAGCAGGGAAAAAGCACAATAAACTTTTTCCGGACGCTAGCACTCTTCTTTTAATCATAAAAAAGCCCATATTCCAGGTAAGTGCTAACGTTGCTTACTTATGATTCAAAGGTATAAACTATTTTTTTCCAAGTTTGTATAAAAAAGTTGGAAGTGGAAAAAATGCTAGGGAATAGGAATGGAGGGATAGTGTTTATGAGGGGATTTTTTGTTCGTTTTTTAGCAATTACACTACTATTATCAACTTTTCAAGTACCTGCCTTTGCTGAAGAAGGAAAGGTCCAATTAGCAAAAGAGTCTTCATCGGCTATTTTAATGGAGAGAGACACTGGTACAATATTGTTTGAAAAAAATAGTAATGAACAGCTACCACCTGCGAGTATGACGAAAATTATGACTATGCTTCTAATAATGGAAGCACTTGATCAAGGGAAAATAACTCTAGATGAGAAGGTTCGAACTAGTGAACGGGCAGCATCTATGGGTGGGTCACAGATTTTCTTAGAGGTAGGAGAAGAAATGACTGTAGAGGAAATGCTAAAAGGAATTGCGATTGCTTCGGGAAATGATGCTTCCGTTGCAATGGCAGAACATTTAGCAGGTTCTGAGGATAATTTTGTTACAATGATGAATGATAAAGCGAAATCGTTAGGTTTATCTAATACTAATTTTATGAATTCTAACGGGTTACCTGCGGATAATCATTATACAACCGCTTATGACCTCGCTGTCATTTCAAAGGAATTATTGAAGTATGAGGGTATTTTAGCCTTTACGAGTTTGTACGAGGACTACCTACGGCAAGACACAGATAAGAAGTTTTGGCTAGTAAATACCAATAAACTAGTGAAGTTTTACCCGGGGGTTGACGGCTTAAAAACAGGTTATACACGAGAAGCGAAATACTGTCTTACTGTAACGGCCAAGAAAAACGATATGCGGGTTATTGCAATAGTAATGGGAGCACAAACTCCTAAAGATCGTAATCGCCAAATTACAGAGATGCTAGACTATGCTTTCAGTCAGTTTATTACCCATAATTTATATGAGCGTGGTCACGTGATCACAACTTCAAAAGTAAGTAAGGGACAAAAACCTACAGTAGAAGTTGTAACATCTGAAAGCGTTTCTGTATTAACGAAAAAAGGTGAAAATATTGATGACGTCGAGGAAGTAATTAATCTCGATAAAGATCTGAAAGCTCCAATCAAAAAAGGTGATCAGCTTGGAACTCTGCGCTTAGAAAAAGAAGGAACACTTCTAGTTGAAGTACCTTTAGTTGCAAACGAAGAAATTGGTGTGGCTTCATGGTGGCAATTATTTAAGCGAACAACTACTAAATTCGGTGGCCGTCCATAAGAAAGCCAATGCGCTTGTTGAATAAACAGTAATCATAGGTGGGGCTTCCCCCACCTAACTTCTATATATAAATGATTTGGCGAATTTCCGGTACTTTTGTAAATTTCTTGCCGAATACTCACTAGTTTTGTCACGAAGAAGGATTGAGGCTCATCTTTATCGAAAACCTTTTCTAACACAACTATTTCTATGAAATCTGTTGGTTGAAAAGTTTATTTAAGGAGTGAGTAAATAGTGAGTTTGACCATTAGTATGGAGAAAAGAGATTCAATACTTTGTGTAAGAATTAATGGTGAATTAGATCATCATACAAGTGAAATGTTACGTAACCAAGTAGATGACCAATTACAAAAAGGTAAATATAAGCATTTGATTTTAAATTTAGAACATCTGACGTTTATGGATAGTTCTGGATTAGGCGTCATCTTAGGGCGTTATAAGCAAATAACGAATAACGGCGGAGAAATGGTTCTTTGTTCAATTACACCTCCAATTAAACGATTGATGGATATGTCAGGATTATTCAAGATTATAAGATTAGCTGACAACGAGCAGTTTGCATTGGAAACATTGGGGGTGGCCTAAGATGAAAAATTTTATGGAACTTCAATTCTCAGCTCAAAGTAAAAATGAATCGTTTGCACGTGTAACTGTTGGAGCATTTGTTGCTCAACTTGATCCAACAATGGATGAGTTAACAGAAATCAAGACTGTTGTTTCTGAGGCGGTAACAAATTCAATCATCCACGGTTATGATAATAATCCAGAAGGAATTGTTTATATCTCTGTTACGTTAGAAAATGATGTTGTACAAATCACAATTAAAGACGAAGGTATTGGTATCGACGACATCGATGAAGCGAGACAACCATTGTATACAACCAAACCAGAGTTGGAAAGATCTGGCATGGGCTTTACAATTATGGAAAACTTTATGGATGATATTAAAGTTGTTTCAAATCCGTTAGTAGGAACAACTGTTCATTTAACGAAGCTTTTATCTAATAGTAAAGCTTTATGTAATTAAGGGGTTCTGCTTATGGATGTGGAGGTTAAGAACGAAAAGAAGGAAGCATACTTAACGGATAAAGAAGTAAAAGCATTAATTGCTAGAAGCCAAGAAGGAGACCAAGATGCTCGCGATATGATTGTAAACCGCAATACTAGATTAGTCTGGTCTGTGGTGCAACGTTTTTTAAATAGAGGTTATGAACCAGAGGATTTGTTTCAAATTGGCTGTATCGGTTTAATTAAGTCTGTCGATAAATTTGATTTATCATACGATGTTAAGTTTTCCACATATGCTGTTCCAATGATCATTGGTGAAATTCAGAGATTTTTGAGAGATGATGGGACAGTTAAAGTTAGTCGTTCTCTAAAGGAGACGGCTAATAAAATCAGGAAAATGAAGGATGAACTTTCTAAAACATTAGGTCGCGTCCCTACAGTTGCGGAGATTGCCGAGAAACTAGAAATTTCTTCGGAAGAAGTAGTTTTTGCTCAAGAGGCAAGCCGCAGTCTATCATCAATTCATGAAACTGTCTATGAAAATGACGGAGACCCAATAACGCTATTAGATCAAATTGCTGACCAATCGGAGCATAAATGGTTTGATAAGCTTGCATTGAAAGAAGCGATTCGCCATTTAAATGAACGGGAGCGTTTAATTGTTTACCTTCGCTATTATAAAGACCAGACTCAATCTGAGGTGGCAAATCGATTAGGGATATCTCAAGTGCAGGTTTCAAGATTGGAAAAGAAAATATTGCAGCAAATTAAAGACCAAATGGTGGATTAGCCATTTGGTCTTTTGGCTTTTACGGGTACTTCTCCAAAGCAATTCCAACTAGGTTCTTCCCCACAAAACTCAACACTCTTAAAAGTGCATGAGAAACGTTTAATCATCCCATACTATATAAATAAAGGTTGTTTTCGCAAAGTTTGTTGCTTAAGTAAAAACTAAGATTTCACTACTTATTGAGTAAGTAGTGCTCTTTTCTTACTCAATTTATTGGGTGATATCTTCATCTAAGGAATTTTCAATTATTTTAGGTTAAAAAGCAACAAGTTTTTTTGTGCGACGAGTAACCGCAGGAGCAATGTTTTAGAAAAGAGCCAAAATAAAAGAATAATGTCCAACTTCTTACTTAATTAAGGAGGGGAACAAAGTGAAACAGGACATAGTATATTTAAGAATGCGGCACCGTGTCCAGGCTAATCCTGAGCAAAAAATGACAATTGGAGATGTAGCACAAATTGTTGCCAACGATGAACTTCGAGACCTAGTAGGTAAAATCCCCATTCATCAAATCAAACCAAAGGATAAAAAATTTATTGTGATTGATGTAATGAAGGTTGTAAAGGCGATCCGTATGTCATCTCCGTATATAGAAGTACAAACTATGGGAGCAGCACAAACAATCGTTGAAGTTTATTTTGCTAAAAAAACGTTTAAACCGCTTTTTTTGTAGCTGTTTGGATCTTACTTTTTATTGGGGCAGGTCTGGCGGTTATGAATTTTCATGAGGATGTGAGCATGAGAGAAGTTCACCAAAAAATATATGAAATAATTACAGGTGAAGAAAATGCTAAACCTTTGATGTTACAAATCCCCTATTCTATCGGGCTAGGTGTTGGGATGATCTTATTTTTTAATCATTTATTTAAAAAGCGAATTAACGAGGAGCCAAGCCCAATGGAAGTAGAAATGTTTAACTATCAACAAGCACTAGATCATTATGTCTCTATTCATGAGAATAGTGAAAGCGAAACGAAATTAAATGATCGTTAATTATTTTGTTGTTATGGTCATTGGCTTAAGTGGAGGGTTAGCTGTTGGAAGTGGACTTGTAGCCTTTTTAACCGTATTAGGAATAGTCCCAAGACTAACTCAACTAACAAAAACAAAAAATTATATAAAACTATATGAGTGGGGTGTAATTTTAGGGGCGATCACTGGTTCTTGGTTTAGTTTATCAGAACCACGTTTTAATCTACCTAGTTATACATTAATAGTTATTGGCCTTTTTGCAGGGATATTTGTTGGAATGTTAGCTGCAGCGTTAACTGAAGTGTTAAATGTGTTCCCAATACTAGCTAAGCGAGTGGGTGTAGCAGAAAAAATCATTTACCTATTAATGGCTATAGTTCTTGGGAAAATATTCGGTTCATTATTTCATTGGATATATTTCGTAGACAAATAAAGGGGATGGAGCTATGGATCAAAAGCAGCTAGAGAAGAATAAGAAAAAGTACAAAAAAGCAATTGAACCTTTTCAGCCAAAACCTCAATATGTAAAAAATTGTTTTAAAGCTTTTCTTGTTGGTGGTGCCATTTGTGCCTTTGGACAAGGTTTAGCTAATGTTTATATCTCATATCTTGACCTAACTGAACAAACAGTTGCTAGTGCGATGATAGGTACATTAATTCTCTTAGCTGCATTACTCACGGGTTTTGGTGTATATGACAAGATTGGCCAGTTTGCAGGTGCGGGTTCAATCGCAACTGTAACAGGGTTTTCAAACGCAATTGCGAGTAGTGCACTTGAACATAAAAGCGAAGGTGTTGTATTGGGGATCGCGGCAAATATGTTTAAAATAGCTGGTGCTGTGATTGTTTTTGGAGTAGTTTCAGCTTATATCGTAAGCATGATTCGCTTACTTGTACAAACGCTAATTTCTTAATAGATAAGAAATCAACCTAATTAAACCCAGTCAAGTTTCAAGCACCAGCGGCTCGGAAGAGTACCTAGGGCTCTAGGCTTTTTGAAATAAGGAGGAGACCGAATGGGTAAGCAAACATTAATGTTTAAAAGCGACATTTTTATTGATAGTACGGCAACTGTCGTTGGGCCGAAGGAAGGACAAGGCCCTCTTAAGGGAACTTTTGACAAATCTTATGATGATTTATATTGTGGAGAAGCTACTTGGGAGTTAGCAGAAAGAAAGTTGATGTCAGAGGCTATCGATCTCTGTCTTCAGAAAGCGAATAAAAAAAACTCAGAAATTGATTTTTTTCTTGGTGGTGATTTGTTAAACCAAAACATAACAGCTAGTTATGTAGCAAGAGAAAAAGAAATTCCTTTCTTTGGTTTATTTAATGCATGTTCAACGTCAATGGAAGCAGTAACACTTGGCGCAGTTTTACTAGAAGCTGGCTTTGCAGATCATGTTGTTGCTGCTGTAAGTAGTCATTTTGCTACAGCAGAAAGACAGTTTCGTTTTCCAACGGAATTTGGAGGACAGAAGCCTGAAACTTCGATGTATACAGTCACTGGTTCAGGCGCTGCATATTTAAGTAGAAAAAAATCCAAGATAAGGATAGAAACTGCAACAGTAGGAAAGGTTATTGATCTTGGGATTACAAGTCCTTTTAATATGGGTGCAGCAATGGCTCCAGCAGCTGCCGACACAATTAAAACCCATTTAAATGACCTTAAACGAAGTCCAAGCGATTATGATGCCATCGTAACCGGTGATTTATCTAGAATTGGAACACCGATATTAAAAAGTTTATTGTCAGAACAAGGGATTGATATTGCTAAGGTCCATCAAGATTGTGGAGTATTGATTTTTAGCACCGATCAACATGTTTTTTCAGGTGGTAGTGGTTGTGCTTGTTCTGCCGTCGTGACCTTTAATCATCTATTTGGTGAAATGAAACGAGGGGCGCTACGGAGGATATTAGTTGTGGCCACTGGGGCATTATTAAATCCCTTAATGATCCAACAAAATGAATCAATACCTTGCATAGCTCATGGTGTTTCCTTTGAGTGCGTTGAGTAAGAATTATTCGAGTAAGTATTTTTTAGGGGGTGAGCGTGGTGGAATATGTTGTCGCTTTTACTGTTGGTGGGTTTATTTGTGTCATTGGACAGTTAATGTTGGATTTCCTTAAATTTTCTCCCGCTCATGTCATGAGTTCTTTAGTAGTAATTGGAGCTCTCTTAGATGGGTTTCATCTTTATGATCGGCTTATTGATTTTGCAGGGGCTGGAGCGATCGTTCCGATCACGAGTTTTGGACATTCACTTGTTCATGGAGCGATGATTGAAGCACAAAGATCAGGCTTTTTAGGTATAGGTATGGGGATTTTTGAAGTAACTTCTGCGGGAATATCATCAGCAATATTATTTGGATTTTTAGTAGCGATATTTTTTAAACCGAAAGGATGAAACCATGGAATACAAAAAAAGGGTTATTCTAATTACCGATGGTGATGAATCCGCGAGAAAAGCAGTAGAATTAGTTGCCAAAGAGATCGGTGGAAGGTGTATCAGTAGTTCGGGTGGCAACCCAAGCCGTTTGACTGGAAATGAGCTAGTTAAACTCATAAAAAAGGCTCCCTGTGATCCTGTTTTAGTCATGTTTGATGATTGTGGATATACAGAAGAAGGACCGGGGGAGGAAGCGATGCGGGTTGTCGCAACCGATCCGGATTTAGAGGTTATCGGTGCCATTGCAGTAGCCTCAAAAACACATGATAGTGAATGGACAAAAGTTAATGTAAGTATTGATCGTAATGGAAATTTAACTGAGTATGGAGTCGACAAATATGGTCTTCCTGATATAGAACTCGGCAGAATAAATGGTGATACTGTCTATAATTTAGATGAGCTTGACATCCCATTTATCGTGGGAATTGGGGATATTGGCAAAATGGCAGGGAAAGATGAAGTAGAGAAGGGGGCTCCAGTGACGAGAAAAGCGGTTGAATTGATATTGGAAAGGAGCGAAAAATAGATGAGTAATGAAATACTTGAAGAAGCAAGTGTGGACAAACAGAAAGTTTCCAGTCGAATGATTGAAAATGAAAGATATCTAAAAGAAAAATTAGGAATTGGAATTACTTTCGATATTGGTGTGAGGAAACTTTCAGTACTTGAAAAGGAATTACAGATTTACTTCCTCAATGGTCTCTGTGATAGTCAATTTATTATTGAATTATTAAAAGAGCTTATGTTTTTGGATGCAACTGAAAAACAAAAACAGCGCGTTAAAGAACAAATTGAAAATCGCCTAACTCATGTTCAAGTTGAACGCGTTAAAACGTTAGATGAAGCAACTGATCAGTTATTAGCAGGTCTTATTATTATTCTTATTGAAGATGAAACAGAAGCTATCCTTGTTGATGTTCGTAGTTATCCAGGCAGAGGGCCAGATGAGCCAGATACAGAGAGGGTGGTTAGAGGTGCACGGGATGGCTTTACAGAAAATCTAATTGTAAATACAGCTTTAACAAGAAGAAGAATTAAAGATGAGAGACTGAGACATGAAATTGTACAAGTCGGTGAACGTTCAAAAACTGACATATGTATTGCTTACATAAAGGATGTAGCTGACCCGGCATTTATTGAGAATGTAAAGAAAGAGCTTGATGGAATAAAAATTGATGGAATTTCTATGGCTGATAAAGTTGTCGAAGAATTTATTGTTAAACAAGGCATAAATCCCTTCCCGTTAGTTCGATACACGGAACGTCCTGATGTTACGGCAACCCATTTACTAGAAGGGCATGTCGTGATTTATGTAGATACTTCGCCAAGTGTTATCATCTTGCCTACAACATTTTTTCACCATGTACAACATGCGGAAGAGTTTAGACAAGCTCCGATTGTAGGGACTTTCCTACGCTGGGTCCGTTTTTCAGGGATGATTTTTGCTTTACTTATATTACCGTTGTGGCTGTTAATGGTAATGGAGCCAAGCTTGCTCCCTGCAGCTTTAGACTTTATCGGACCAAATGAGACGACCAATGTTCCTGTTTTTGCCCAAATAGTCATAGCTGAAATAGGGATTGAGTTGTTGAGGATGGCAGCCATCCATACGCCTTCACCGTTGGCGACTGCTCTCGGGTTAGTTGCAGCGTTGCTTATCGGGGAAATCGCGATTAATGTTGGTTTATTTATTCCAGAGGTTATTCTTTATGTAGCGCTCGGGGCAATTGGAACATTTGCAACACCTAGTTATGAATTAGGTATAGCATTAAAGCTTTCTCGCTTAGTATTATTATTGGCCGTATTTATCTTTAAAGTTCCAGGCTTTATCATCGGTTTCACAGTATTCTTTATATTCCTTACTAGCATAAGGCCGATGAATACACCCTACTTATGGCCGTTTATCCCGTTTTATCCGAGAGCGTTTGCGGATATTCTGTTTAGACTTTCAGTTCCATTAAAGAAGAAAAGACCAAAAATTGTTAATCCACAAAACTCAACAAAACAATCAACTAACTAACGTATTGCGATATTATCATTTTTATGATAAAGTTTTACGTAATCATTTGAAAGAGTTTCATAATAGATGTTGGAATTATGAAAATTCTTTAAAGGTAAGATAAATTAATAAAACCCCTCATTGATTAATGGGGTAGAGGCGCAAAGCGAATGAGTAAACTGTGGAGCTTGGGAAGCATTGAAGCAGCTTGAAAGGTCAATTTGCCGAAGTGGAGAATTGAGCCCTATCAATCTTTGCTGGGTCGTTATTGAATAAATAACGGACTGTCACTGTTCGCAGTGGAGGACTACTTTTTACTTGAGGTTACGAAAAAGCTATTAAGGCGGAAAATGTAACTTACATTTCCGCCTTTTTTATATCCTATATTCTAAATTTTAGGCTGTTTTCGTAAACTTTGTTGCTTTTAGGTCGTACCAAGCATTCGCTTGGTTGCGACCTAAAAGCTAATAGAAACAATCTATTAGGAAAGAGCGAAATTTTAAGAATGAATTTTAAGTAAACTTATTATTTTCTGTACTTAAATTCACACAAACGAGAGGAGATCATGTGAATGTACAAACACGGTACGAGCAGAGTTAATGACATAGGTCATTTAGAAATTGGTGGAGTTGATACTGTCAGTTTAAAGGAACAGTTTGGCACACCATTATATGTTTATGATGTCGCTTTAATTAGAGAAAGGGCGAATGAGTTTGTAAATGCTTTTCAAAAACGTGGAATTAAGGCTCAGGTAGCCTATGCTAGTAAAGCATTTAGTTGTGTAGCGATGGTTCAACTTGCAAAACAACTGAATTTAAGTTTAGATGTTGTTTCTGGTGGTGAATTGCACACAGCGCTAGTAGCTGGATTTCCTGCAGAAAAAATTCATTTTCATGGAAATAATAAAAGTTCTATGGAAATCGACATGGCAGTTGAAGCAGGCATCGGTTGTTTTGTTGTAGATAACTTTTTAGAGATTGAGCTAATTAGAGAAACGGCCCAAAGATACGGGAAAAAGGTTTCAGTTCTGTTACGGATTACACCTGGGGTAGAGGCCCACACTCATGAATATATTTCTACAGGTCAGGAAGATTCTAAATTTGGTTTTGATTTAATCAGTCGTCAAGCCCAAGAAGCGATAGTAAAAGTTCGAGATGCAAAAGAAATTGAAATGTTAGGTTTTCATTGTCATATTGGTTCACAGATTTTTGAAACAACCGGTTTTATTATGGCTGTAGAAAAAGTGTTTGCTTATCTAGCAGAGTGGAAAACCCAATTAGACTATGTTCCACAAGTTTTAAATCTTGGTGGTGGATTTGGGATTCGTTATGTCGAAGGAGATACACCACTTCCAGTTTCTCACTATGTTGATGCGACGATAAATGCGGTTGAAACCGAGTCAAGAAAACTTGGAATTGACATTCCAGAGATTTGGATTGAGCCAGGACGTTCTCTTGTTGGAGATGCTGGAACAACATTATATACAGTTGGATCTGAAAAAGAGGTTCCAGAAGTGCGTCATTATTTGTCAGTTGACGGAGGAATGACAGATAACTTGCGCCCTGCTCTTTATCAGGCAAAATATGAAGCAATGATTGCTAATCGGAGTAATGAAGCTAATCAGGAAATCTATTCTATTGCCGGGAAATGTTGTGAAAGTGGAGATATGCTGATTTGGGATATTGCATTACCTTTTGCTAGACATGGTGATGTATTAGCGGTATCTTGTACTGGGGCATATGGATATTCGATGTCTAACAACTACAATCGAATACCTCGACCAGCAGTAGTTTTCGTTGAAAACAGCGAAACAACATTGGTAGTAAAAAGGGAAACTTATAAAGATATAGTTCAGCTTGATTTACAGCTCAACGGAACTTCATTAGAAAACTAAGAAAAGCGCCTGAAGCTAGACATCAAGTACTAACAACGTTTATAATTTCTTAACTTATAATAAATAGGCTAGCTCAAGTTCAGCTTTTGGACAATATGGTGCTTGGTGTTTCAGTGCTTTATATTGTCTTGGAGGTCAAATCTTCGAGCAGCCTTTTCTATTATTGAGAAAGAATTAAACATGGTTAAGCCTAGTTGCATCTATAAGTTTGCTACCTTGACTAGTAAGAAACATAATGACAATGTTTGTGTTTTCTTGTTAAAGTGTAGTAAAATGACTTGAGTAAATATGTAATATATTTTGAGGAGGATACATACGTGAAAAAAGGTAGTATTGCTTTTGAAAATGGTGAAAAAATTGTAGTTGAGTTCTTCCCAGAGGAAGCACCAGGTACTGTAGAGAACTTTGAAAAGTTAGCTAACGAAGGTTATTATAATGGATTAACTTTTCACCGTGTAATTCCAGGATTTGTAGCTCAAGGTGGATGTCCAATTGGTAATGGTACAGGTGGTCCAGGTTACACAATTAAATGTGAAACAGAAGGGAACCCACATAAACATGGTCGTGGATACCTTTCAATGGCTCATGCTGGTCGTAATACTGGCGGAAGTCAATTCTTTATCCTTTTTGAACCACAGCCTCATTTAGATGGAGTGCATACTGTATTCGGTCGCGTAATCGAAGGCATGGATGTAGTTGATCGTATTCGCCAAAATGATGTAATGAGTGAAGTAAAGGTCTGGGAAGAATAATTTATCTTTAACAAGAACTTACATGAGATTCCCTCTTGTAAGTTCTTTTCTATTATAGGCCTGATTACTCATAGGTTGCTTTAAAATAGCTAGAAGAACAAGATATATCAAGGTCTCAGGAATTAATACTAGACAACTTTAGTTCCTTTTGTGATATAATAAACAAAACAAACGAATAAGTAATATCCTTCGGGGCAGGGTGAAATTCCCAACCGGCGGTGATGAAGCAAAGCTTCTAAGCCCGTGACCCGCTTTATGTAACGTAAGGCGGTGGATTTGGTGAGAAACCAAAGCCGACAGTATAGTCTGGATGGGAGAAGGATTAATTGATAAACAATGGGTGAAATCTATATTTTTTAGATGTTAGGGTTTCGGACTTTACTTACCGGACTTAACGTTCAAAAAAATGACCGATGACCTGTTTATTTAATTATGCATTTTACCCCAGAAAGGATACCTTTATCTTTTTTGGGGTTTTATTTTTGTTTTTTATAGATAGCACACCAATATGGGAAATTATATGAAGGACTATACACTTTATTTTAAAAGGATTGAGCGTAAATGAATGACCTAGCCTACATGAGACTTGCTTTACAATTAGCTAAAGGAACTATGGGGCAAACATCACCGAATCCAAATGTCGGATCAATTGTTGTAAATAATGGGGAAATCGTTGGTATGGGTGCACATTTAAAAGCCGGTACAGAACATGCTGAAGTACATGCCCTAAAAATGGCGGGCGATAAAGCTAAGGGTGGGACAATTTATGTTACTCTAGAGCCTTGTAGTCACCATGGTAGGACTCCTCCTTGTGCCGATTTAATTATTGAAAAAGGGTTAAAGAGAGTTGTGATTGCTTGTCTTGATCAAAACCCATTGGTTGCAGGTAAAGGTGTTGAAAAGCTTAGAAATGCTAATATAGAAGTAGAGATTGGTGTCTTAGAAGAAGAGGCGCTAGAATTAAACAAAGTATTTTTTTATTACATTAAAACAAAACAACCCTATGTCACATTGAAAACAGCAACTACACTTGATGGGAAAATTGCTACATCTACTGGTGAAAGTAAGTGGATTACAGGTGAGATCGCTAGAGAAGATGTGCATCAGCTTCGCCATGAGCACGATGCAATTCTAGTTGGAGTAGGTACTGTTTTAGCCGATGATCCTTCCTTAACGACTAGAAGGAAAGAAGGTGGGAAAAATCCGGTTAGGATTATCTTAGACCATCATCTACGTACACCTATTCAATCAAAGCTAGTGACAGATAGAAAGGCTCCAACATGGATTATTACCGGAAAAGATGCTCCCAAAACTAAGCAAATGGAATTAAGTAATTTAGGAGTGAAAATAATTCGGATGGATCAAAGTGACATTATTATCACCGAACTACTCTTGGTTTTGGGAAAAGAAGGGATAACCTCTTTGCTTGTTGAGGGTGGTAGTATGGTAAATGATAGCTTTCTTCGGGCACGTTGTATAAATGAAGTTATAACATATATTGCGCCAAAACTTATTGGTGGGAAAGAAGCACCTACCTCGTTTTCAGGGATTGGCTTTCCGCAATTAGGTAATGCTTATCAGCTCTCAATAAAAGAAGTAAAGCAATTAGGTGATGATTTGAAAATTGTTTCTGTTCCAAAGGGGAATAATATGTTTACTGGAATAATTGAAGAAGTAGGAACAATTGAGCAAATAAAACAATCAGGGGATGCGATTGTCATGACGATCGCATCAAAGAAATTATTAATTGATGCTCATTTGGGAGATAGCATCGCAGTAAATGGTGTTTGTTTAACAGTTACTTCGTTTGATAAAGAGCGCTTTACGGTTGATTTAATGCCTGAAACCGTCAGAAACACTAGCCTTAGGCAGCTTTCGAGAGGATCCAAGGTGAACCTTGAAAGAGCAATGGCTGCTGGTGGACGTTTTGGCGGACATTTTGTATCAGGACATGTTGATGGAGTTGGTGAAATTTTCAAAAAACATCGCCAAGATAATGCTATATATTATGAAATTAAAATTCCTAAAAACATTAGGAAATATATCATCATGAAAGGTTCAGTTGCTGTTGATGGAACAAGCTTAACTGTTTTCGGCGTTACTGAAGATACTTTTACAATTTCAATCATTCCTCATACTCTTTCTGAGACTATTCTTGGGCTGAAAGGTCCTAGTGATGTAGTGAATATTGAATGTGATATGATAGGGAAATATATTGAGCAGTTTATCGAACAAAGACAAGGTAGAAGCAATTCGTCTCTTTCAGCAAGTTTTTTAGAAGAGCATGGCTTTAAATAAGTTTTTATAGATTTGGTTATAAGCAATACTTATATAGAAGAGGGATACTTAATTATTTTTCTTTTTTAAAAGATAAGAATGTATAAAATTTCAACGTAATAACTGTCTAGCTCCACCGCCCAGCCCCTCGAGGTCAAATAACCTTCGAGAATAAAAGTGAAAGAGCACACTTTTTTTCTCGAAGAACATTTGCTAGTCGGGGCTTAACAGGGCGCTTGCGCTTTTCTTATATGAACACTTTAATCGACTATAGCTGATGTAACCAATACCATGCGAAAACAGCTTATTTCAAAGAAAAATAATGATATTTGAGGGGAACAGTAAACAGAGGAGGGAATGTAATGTTTGATCCAATTGAAGAAGCGATTTATGAGTTAATGCAAGGAAACATTGTCATCGTTTGTGATGATGAAGATCGAGAAAATGAGGGAGATTTTATTGCTTTAGCCGAAAAGGCAACCCCGGAAGTAATAAATTTTATGATTACTCACGGGAGAGGGTTAGTTTGTACCCCGATAACTGAAGAAAGAGCTAAGCAACTAGACTTAATGCCAATGGTTGATCATAATACAGATCCACACGGCACAGCTTTTACGATTAGTGTAGATTATAAAACAACGACGACAGGTATCTCGGCCCATGAACGTTCAGCAACAATTCTCGCACTAATTGATGAACAAGCAAAAGGGACGGATTTTAAAAGACCCGGTCATATATTTCCTCTTGTAGCTAAAGACGGAGGTGTTTTAAGAAGGGCTGGTCATACTGAGGCAGCCGTTGACTTAGCTAGACTTTCAGGGGCAAAACCAGCAGGAGTCATTTGTGAAATAATTAATGAAGACGGAACTATGGCTAGAGTTCCTGATTTGCGAAAAATTGCCGATGAGCACGACTTAAAGATGATTACGATCAAGGATCTAATTAAATATCGAAACCGTAAAGATAAACTTGTAAATCGCGAAGTTGAAATTAATCTACCAACTGAATATGGGACATTTAAAGCAATTGGCTTTTCAAACGTCATTGATGGAAAAGAGAACGTTGCTCTAGTCAAAGGTGAAATAACACCAGATGAACCTGTATTAGTTCGAGTACACTCGGAGTGCTTAACCGGTGATGTATTTGGGTCCTTCCGCTGCGATTGTGGTCCTCAATTACATGCTGCGTTAGAGCAAATTGAGAAGGAAGGCAAGGGTATCCTCCTCTACATGCGTCAAGAAGGTAGAGGGATTGGTCTTCTAAATAAGATGAAAGCATATAAGCTTCAAGAAGAAGGCTACGATACAGTTGAGGCCAATGAGAAGCTTGGCTTTGCTCCTGATCTCCGTGACTACGGAATTGGTGCACAAATTTTACGTGACCTAGGTGTTAGACAAATGAAGTTATTAACAAATAACCCTAGAAAGATAAAAGGATTGAAAGGCTATGATTTAGAAGTAGTCGATCGAGTAGCTTTACAACTACCACACAACGATGATAATGAAAAATATTTACGTGTGAAGCAACAAAAGCTAGGGCATTTACTTCATTTTTAATGTAGAATTTAAGAAAAATAATAGACATGTTGGAGGAGATTAGTTATGGGAAATCTTTTTGAAGGAAATTTAGTTGGTACAGGTCTTAAAGTAGGGATTGTTGTAGGAAGATTTAATGAGTTTATTACAAGCAAGTTATTAGGAGGAGCTGAAGATGCTCTGAAACGTCATGGAGTAAACGAAGCAGATATTGATATCGCTTGGGTACCTGGTGCTTTTGAAATCCCATTAATCGCTAAGAAGATGGCAAGTTCAAAGAAATATGATGCGGTCATAACTTTAGGAACAGTTATTCGTGGAGCAACTCCACACTTTGATTTTGTCTGTAGTGAAGTTGCTAAAGGAGTTGCTTCAATTAGTTTACAAAATGAAGTGCCTGTGATCTTTGGTGTATTAACAACGGACACAATTGAACAAGCGATTGAAAGAGCTGGAACAAAAGCTGGTAATAAAGGTTGGGAAGCAGCAGCGTCGGCGATTGAGATGGCAAATCTTTCAAAATCCTTTGAATAAATGAAAAAAAGATTGTTTAAGCTTAAGCTTGAACAATCTTTTTTTAGTCTTATTTCCAAAAGTTTTGTTTTTCATTTTTCAGATAACAATTGTTTAATTTCGTAGTATAATATGAATTGTGTGCAACCATAGAAATTCACGAATTGTGAGGGATGCAATATGTTAATTAAGTATAAAACTTGTTATGAAAAAATAGCAATGGGCCTCCTTGCTTTTATGCCAGAGGAGAAGAATGTAAAAAAGCTGCAACTAACAATCAAGAAATACGAAGAAGACCCAAGATGGCACCTATTCCTATGGAGAGATCAGGAAGACATGGTTGGGTTAGTCGGAGTATCAATGTTAGAGGATGAAACGGTCCAGCTCAATCATCTATCTGTATCACCTTCTTTCCGAGAAGAAGGTCTAGGAAAAAAAATTATAAGTGCAATTAAGGACCATTATGTTAAAAAGAAAGTTGTCCCAAGTGTACAAACAGCATTGTTTTTTGTTAAGTGTGATACAGAAACCGAATAATTAACTGCCACGCTTCTTTTTTAGTTGCTGTTCTCGTGCAGTGATAATAGCTGAGCGATCTCTTACTTTATGCTTATCAATAATACTTTTATCAACTATTGGTTTTTCATCACACCAGATGACACCTTGTTCTTTGGATTTTTTCAGACATTCGTCTAGAACAACTTTATCTACAATTGGAAGCGTAATGGGTGTATAAGCATTGCGTTTTTTTATAGCTTCGTATTTTTTTGTTAATAAATTGAAAAGTGTAGTATTATCAAAACCGAGCTTGGATAATTGTATTTCTTCTTGTTTGAGAATAGCAATCGTTTGCTTCATTAGCTTTTCTGCCCCGACAAAATTTTTTCTTCTATGATGGTACATTGATACTGCTAGTTGAATAAAGCCCACCCAAAGCTTATTTTTTTGTCCATCTTCTTTCCAATACTCCTCCAAAACTTCATGACATTCAAAATAATCACGGTAGCTATGAAAATAAACTAAATAGTCAATAAACCTTTGTGGGTACATAGTTTTTCCACCTTTCTTAAACTTTGAACTAATTTTAACATAGGAAGAAATTAATAGGCATTAGAAAGCATTAGTTCTTAAAAAGACACGTATCTTATCTAAAAATATGATATAATTTCATATTGATTACATTTTGTTTAAGAATAACTTAGTCTTTACTATCTTAGGTATTCTAAACTGCTAGCGGAAAATGGTGAAGTTTATGACTCAATATAATGTGAAATTAGATGCATTTGAAGGACCATTAGATTTGCTTTTACATTTAATTAATAAAGCTGAAGTTGATATTTATGATATACCAGTAGCAAAAATAACAGATCAGTATATGAATTATATTCATACGATGCAAAGGCTAGAGCTAGATGTTGCTAGTGAATATCTAGTTATGGCTGCAACATTACTTGCGATAAAAAGCAAGATGCTTCTACCGAAACACGAAGAGGAATTATTTGATGAAAATGACGAATATATTGATGAGGATGATCCGCGAGAAGAATTAATTACACGGTTAATTGAGTATCGTAGGTATAAGGAAGCTGCAGAAACGTTAAAAGAGCGTGAAAAAGACCGGGGGTTGATCTTTAGTAAAACCCCAAGTGATCTAAGTCCTTACTTAGATGAGGTGAAAAGAGAGCCACAACGTATTAATGCAAGCCTCTATGATATGTTAGATGCCTTTGATCAGCTTTTGAAACGAAAAATCTTGAAAATACCAAAACAAACGAAAATACATCGCGAAGATTTTCCGCTAGAAAAAAGAATGGAAGAAATCATTGATCGAATTAATCTAAGCAATGGGAAAACGTCGTTCTTTCAGTTATTTGATTACGAGGAACGTGGTCAGTTAATTGTTACTTTTTTAGCAATCCTAGAATTAATGAAAGCAAAAAAAATTGTTTGTCAGCAAGAGGCGAACTTTCATGATATATCGGTTTGTCGCTGGGAGGAGAACACATTTGTTGGATAGATTTGAAGTGAAGGCAATAATAGAGGGACTTTTATTCATCTCGGGTGAAGAGGGTATTGAAGAAAAGCAAATTGCTGAAGTGCTGCAAATGGAAGTGCTTTGGATTAAGGATATTTTAAATGAATTAATCGAAGAATATCAGCAGGATTCACGGGGACTGCAAATAGTTCAGTTAGCAGGCGTGTATCAGTTTACGACTAAGCAAGAGCATGCAGTATATTTTAAGCGCCTAATAAATTCGCCCAATTCTGCTACATTATCTCAGGCGGCCTTAGAAACTTTAGCGATTGTCGCTTATAAACAACCGATTGCTAGAGCTGAAATAGAAGAAATTAGAGGGGTTAAATCCGAACGACCTTTGCAAACATTAATAGCAAAGCTATTAATTAAGGAGGTTGGTAGGGTTGAGGGAACTGGAAGAGCAATTCTATATGGGACAACCAGAGATTTTTTAGATCATTTCGGTTTAAAATCACTTCAAGAACTACCGCCACTCCCTGAACAGCAATTAGAGCTTGAAGAAGCAGATTTGTTTTTTGAACGCTTTCAGCAGGAGTTAATCGGAAATGAAGAGGAAAAATTATAAGAAAAGTGAGATAATTTACAAAAAGGTTCACAGCTTGCACTTATTTTAGCGTATAATAGTATAAACAAACATAAATATTGAGAGAGAGTTCTTTTGAATTCTCAAATTGAAAAAATATAGGGGGATCATTATGGGTGATAGCCTTGTTAAAGGTCAAATTACAATAACACTTGAAAAGCTAAGTAAGATCAGTAATACAGTAAGTGAATTTTTAAATGAAGCTACTGTTACTAATCTAAAGGCTGAAAAAGCTGAAGAAAAATTAGGTTATTATGGAGACTTACTTGGATCGTTGAGAAGAATAAATGTTTTTTGCGACGAAGGTAAAAACTCCTGTGAGGTTATATTGAATGGAAATACGTTTCGAAAAGCTGCGGCAGAAAAAACGTTATTTTGGATCTATCATAACTGTGTTGAAGAGTTTTTCAATCCAAGAATTGAAAATTGGTATGAGGATAGTCGTGCCGCTTACACTGGAAAAAATGCAATAAAGTTTGCATATAACGTGCCTCAGTCATTAAAGGAAATGGTTGCAAGTATTGAGGGACCTTTCCAAACCATTCGTGAAGAACTTGAATATTATGAAACCGATTATCGGACAAAAGTAATCCAAACTAAATAAACTAAATTTTCATCCTCAGAGTGAAGAGTACCCCCTGTTTTTAAACAAAAATAGGGGTTTTTTTATTTGATAATAAATATGAGCTACCTAATTGCAACTCATTATGAAAGCTAATGTGATCATAAAGAAATTGTAAATAAAAAAGGCTGTTGAGACGTTCTCAACAGCCTGAAATGACAATTTGTCATGCTTCTTACTCTTCCACCCGTGGTTTAGTCGGGTTACATTCTGGTAGATAAACTTCCTTCGCACTTTCAGCTAATTTTGTAATATAATAGCATTCCTCACGAGCCATATGGTCAGCCATTAAGGGCGATAGTGTACTCAAGGTCACGTTGGCCATTTCCATTTCAAGTAGCTCATTTAAAAATCCTTTAAAAACTTCGATTTCTAATTCAACTTGATTATTAAATCTAGCTAGCGCAGGGAACTGTTCGATATTAGCTCTTAAATATCCAGCAAGTTCTACTGCTTTTATATAGAAATTTTCAAATCGCTTCGTAAAATTTTCTCCTTTTTCACGCAGTTGTTTTTCTACTAAGTCTAATGAACCCGTTATTGCGTCTGAATGTCCGGCTGCGTCTAAAAGCCATACAAGATGATGATGGAGTGGGTGTGATACTGGTGGTTTTTCTCCTTCGATTAGGTAAGGTAGAATTCTTAAATACTCCTCAACCTCATTTACCATATGGTTTATAAAAGTTGGAGGTAAATCAATTGAAATGTCACCGATCAAATGCTGTTTAATGAGGTTCAATTTAAACTGCCTAATCTGATTTGCGTACTCAAAAGCTTGTTTATTTAGCCAAGTTAACTTCGAGTTTGTAATTGTCGGAGTAGTTTGAGTCAACAGTTGGTCAAAAATAGTAATAAAGGTTTTTGCTTTTTCAATTTCTTCTGTCTCAAGTGGAGAAAGAGCGTCTCGAATAAATCTTGCGTGATCCCCTAGTACTTGAAGCCAAAACTGATGTTCAAACAGAGATACTTCTACATAACTCTTCATTAGTTGTTACCATCTCCTTTTCTAGGGTTACTTTCAATCTAATGTTCATTTTATGTTCGAGGCTAAGTATTCATGTCAAAACGTTTACCTGAAACTTAGTAAGCACGAAAAAATTTACTAGGCATATAGTGGATGTAGAAGAATTATCTTTATTGAACGCTCTTTGCTAAAAGCTTGTTGCTTTTGCTTTTAGGTCGTAACCAAGCGAATGGTTCTGAGCCAGAGATAAATACGGAGGGGAATTTATGGAACAAATTGAAAAAAAGCAATATATTGAAACTTTATTGGAATGGTCACGTGAGTTAAAACAAAGAACAACTATTTCAGATACTATCCAAGAAAGACTAGATCAATTTGAAAAAAAATTAAACAACTCAGGAAACATTTCTAACGTGGATCTGACTAAGCTATCAAGAGATGCAAATGAGTTATATCAGCAAATTATTGTTTCTAAGGAGATAAGAAAGGAAGACGTTAGAAGAGTTCCAATCGGACAACATAAATTACCACCTCTTCCATACGCTTACAATGCACTTTTACCTTATATAGATGAAGAAATTATGAGACTACATCACGCTGAGCATCACAAAAGTTATGTAGATGGCTTAAACAAAGCTGAAAAAGAAATGGAGAAAGCCAGAAAAAAAGGAGATTTTGACCTAATAAAACATTGGCAAAGGGAGGCCGCTTTTAATGGAGCAGGTCATTATTTGCATACAATTTTTTGGAATGTCATGAGTCCAAAAGGCGGAGGGAATCCTAAAGGTGCTTTAGCTAAGCAAATAGAACTTGATTTTGGTAGTTTTGAACTGTTTAAGCAGCATTTTTCTGAAGCTGCTAAAAAGGTAGAGGCAGTCGGATGGGCAATCCTGGTTTGGGCCCCTCGATCAAGAAGGTTAGAAATCCTACAGGCTGAGAAACATCAAAACTTAAGCCAGTGGGATGTTGTTCCTATATTACCTTTAGATGTGTGGGAACATGCTTACTATTTACAATATAAAAATAAACGTGATTTGTATGTCGATAATTGGTGGAATGTTGTAAATTGGAATCATGCCGAAGAACGATTCGTAGCTGCACAAAAGTTGCAATGGCAACCTTTCTAAACGCAAGTAAAGGCAGTTTCCAAGGAATGAAATTACATCATTTATTCCTGGAAACTGCCATTTTCATTTCCTATTCAAAGAGGTCGATAATGTACTCTTTTAAATCAACAATGCGTAGCTTTGCTGGTTTTTTTTCAGTTCCTGCAATGATTAATGCTGCAAGTGTGTCATTTGCATGAATTCCTCCATGCTCACCTCCTGCTTCGTGAACAGGGGCACCCTCCGAATAAAATTGATGGCTTGGTTTAGCAGTAAGAACTAAGGTTTGAATATCATGACTGTTTAAAGCCGATTGTAGCTGATTTAGGACATCGGGATTGCTAACATATTTTATTTTGTTATTATCTAATTCTATAGAAACAACTCTCTCATCTCCTTCTATATCCCACCCTTGGTCATATCGATCACGATAAGTGTTACCTGGTTTAAACCGAAAAAAAGAACTGTAATCAGGAGAAGTAACGTAAATCCAATCGCCATCGATCCAGCTAGCTAGAGCAATCCTGTTATCCATCATGGCCATTTCCGCGAGAAATGGTAAAGATTCAGGATTGTTTGGTGCATAAACGTATGTCATCCGGTGATTATTAGCGAAAGCTATTTCAAAATCACTAACTTTTTCCCCTAAAGGAGCAACTGCAAAACCTTCATAAATTTCGTCTAGATCAATAGTTAACTTAACATCGTCTTCAAGCAACTTGTCCTGTCCATGGTCTCCTAAAACAATAAAAATATTTTCTTCTAGTGCTTTCTCCCAACTTTCATAGCTGTTAAGTATTTCTTGAAAAAATGTTTCAGCCCGCTCGAAGCCCTTTAAATACTGAATGCTATGTTCATGAGCCGCCCTATCAAAATCAGGTAAAAATACAGTTAAAAAATCAGGCTGCTCTCCAGCTTGGATTAATGCCTTAGTGGCTTCTACAGAATATTCATCATTTAGTCCAAGTTTGCGAAAGATGGACTCTGGTAGATTTTTATCTTGCAATGCTTTTGGTTTTACTAGTTGGCCAAAAGCTAAAAGGTCTGGTCCGTTTGTTTGCATTGCCTCTGGAAGATCAAGCATTTCTTGAATATAAAGTGGAACATTGACAGGGTGAGACTTATGTCCTCGATACATGATGAAGTTAACTGAACCAGTAGTGTAACCTCTTTTGTGTAATTCCTCATGAATGGTACTTACATTCGAATTAAGATGAGTGTTATTTAAATGATATAGGGAGTCCAAGATCGATTGTTTCGGTGATAATTTTAGTGTCTTTTCGATTGACGTTCCGTAATCTATATAACGATCTTCATCTGTTTTGTACCAATTTAACCCTGGAATTCCATGCCCGTCCGCCATTTTTCCAGTTAGTAATGTACTTTCAATTACTACGGACATTGAAGGGAATGGAGCGACTAAATCGTTATAATACTGTCCATTTTCCATTAGGAATTGTAAGGCTGGGATGCTTCCTTTCTCTTTCGTACGGTCTATAACAGAGCCTGTCATTGAATCGATCATCACGAGGATAACTTTTTTACGCGGGTCCTTATCCTCTGCTTCAAGGCTCTTTATTGACGCATTATTTTCAGTCTGTTGCTGACATGCAGCAAATAGCAGTAAGAAAACGATTAAAGACACGAATTTCTTCATGGTAAAAAAACTCCTTCTGGTAAAAATGATTTTGACTAAGAAATTAGCCAAGTTTTACTAAAATCTTAATTTATTGTGTTCTGAAATCTGTCTTATTACTCATTTCTACTCAAAACCTTCAATTTAAGATAATTTATTTTATGCAATATAGAATGGTTTACGCGGGATTAATTAACAGAATAGGAAGCGCGATTAAAAAGAAAAATAATGGATGGGCTTAAATGAGTTCATTTGATTTTTAATAAAATTGGAGGTGTCCCACTATGACAGTAGCAGCTCAAGTAAAACAAACACTTGCAGGATTAAAAAGTGCTCAAGCAAGTTTCGAAGCATTCGCTTTGCAAACCGATAATCAACAAGCAAAACAAATGTACCAAAATTGTGCTCAACAGACCCAAATGATTGTTGATACGTTGTCACCAAGAGTTCAAGAAATCGAACAAGAAGAGCCGCAATACAAAAATTAATAATAAAAGGGAGGGGAAGCATGGTTTAATTTTGCAATAGTTAAACCGATACCGCATCTCCTCTCAAATTTTATCCAAAAGCCCAACTTACAAAAAGATCCTACATAAAAAAAATATAATTTGTAAAAAACTAACATACTAAGACAGATAATAAACAAAGATTGGGATGATTTTATGAAAAAAATTATTGCCTTTTTCTTTATTTTTTTATTTCTAATCACTGGTTGTAATCTAGTTGGTCAAGGAGACACTTCACCTCGTTATATTGGAAAAAATAGTGTTAGTGACCAGACAATGGCTGACGAAGCAAAACAAATTGTTCTTTCGATGGAAGAAGTTATTGCCGTTACTGGTGCCACATATAAGGAGGATATTTATGTAGCGGTAAGAGTAAAGCAATTTGACCGATTTTTTTTAGATCGAATTCGTAAAGAAGCTCAAAATAAGATTAAGAAGAGATTTCCAGATTCAAAAGTTCATGTTTCTACTGATAAAAAAGTGTATCTCGAGTTAGAAAAGTTAGAACAACAATTGTTGAACAATAAGGTTAAAAAAGCAGATATTGAAAAGCAATGGACAAGAATAGAGGACTTTATGAAAGGCTAAATAAGTAAGGGGTGGGAGAATGTCTGATCAAAAAAAGAAGAATTTAACACCAATTCAGCAAGAGTATCAGAGCTTAGCTAAAAAGCACGAACTAAAAAGGCCAGTAGTAAAAAATTGTATTAAAGCATTTTTGGTAGGAGGTTTTATTTGTTTTATTGGACAGTTTGTCCAAGTCTTTTATGTTCATTTTTTCGAATTTAATGAAAGAACAGCGGGGAATCCAACTGTCGCTACTATGATTTTCATTGCTGTGTTATTAACAGGTTTTGGTGTTTATGACCGTCTAGGGCAATTTGCAGGAGCTGGCACGGCTGTTCCGGTAACTGGGTTTGCAAATTCCGTCGCCTCAGCAGCTATTGAACATCGAAGTGAAGGTTACGTCTTAGGTGTTGGTGGGAACATGTTTAAGTTAGCCGGATCTGTCATTGTGTTTGGTACATTTTCGGCATTCGTAATAGCCATTATCAAAACAATTCTTATCAAGTGGGGTGGACTGTAAATGCGATTAGGTCATCGTACATGGCTTTTTGAGAACAAACCTAAAATAATCGCTACTGGTACAATCTGCGGGCCTTTTGAGGGAAAAGGGAAAATAGCTAATGATTTTGATACTATTCACGGCGATCTTTGGTTGGGACAAGATTCATATGAAAAAGCTCAAAGGGTTATGTTTGAAGAAGCTTGTACTAAAGCAGTTGAAAAAGCTGGCTTGACTAAAGAAGAAATTGATTTCTTGCTAGCTGGTGATTTAATTAATCAAATCACTCCGACAAGCTTTGCTAGTCGAACATTAAGTACACCTTATATTGGATTGTTTGGCGCTTGTTCTACTTCAATGGAAGGATTGGCTTTAGCATCTTTAATCGTTGACAGTGGACACGGGAAGAATGTCTTAGCAGGTACCGCTAGTCATAATACTGCTACTGAAAAACAATTTCGCTATCCTACAGAATATGGTGGTCAAAAGCCTCCAACAGCGCAATGGACTGTAACAGCAGCAGGTGCTGCTATTGTTAGTTGTGAAGGGGAAGGTCCGATTGTTACATCTGCTACCCTTGGAAAAGTAATCGATATGGGAATGAGTGATCCATTTAATATGGGGGGCGCTATGGCGCCAGCAGCAGTTGATACGATAACGGCTCATTTGAAAGATCGTAACATCGATTCTTCTTACTATGACTATATCTTTACTGGTGATTTAGGGACAATTGGCCGTGAGATTGCCCTTGATTTATTGAAAAAACATAGCATTTCGATCGAAAAAGAAAAATTTCAAGACTGTGGTTTGCTGATTTACAAAGAGGATCAGCCAATCTTTGCAGGAGGAAGTGGTGCGGGGTGCTCAGCAGGTGTTACATATGGTCATTTGCTAAATCGAATGAAAAACGGTGAAATTAAAAGGATGCTAATCGTTGCAACAGGAGCTCTATTATCTCCACTATCTTTTCAACAAAAGGAAACAATCCCTTGTATAGCACACGCAGTTTCCATTGAAGCAGGAGGTGCTCAGTCATGATCTTTTTTTGGGCTTTTGTTGTTGGGGGCATCATTTGTGTGATTGGACAGATTTTGATGGACGTAGTGAAACTCACTCCGGCACATACGATGAGTACGTTAGTCGTTAGTGGTGCGATCTTAGACGGATTAGGCTTATACGAACCATTAATTGATTTTGCTGGTGCTGGAGCAACAATCCCAATAACTTCTTTTGGGAATTCCCTTGTACACGGAGCTATGGCTGAAGCAGAAAGACATGGTCTCGTTGGTGTAATCACAGGGATATTTGAAGTAACAAGTGCAGGGATATCAGCAGCGATCATATTTGGTTTTATTGCAGCCTTGATATTTAAGCCTAAAGGATAAGGAGTTGGAGTTTGATGACAGTTGGCTCACAGGTAAAACAATGCTTATCAAGCTTAAAGAGTATAGAAGCTACATTAAATAGTTTTGCAATAATGACAGATGAGGATGAGGCGAGACGTGCCTTTCATGAGACATGCTTAAAAACACGTAAGGTCATACAACAAATGGAAGCTAGGGTTGACGAATTAGAAATTGAAGAACCACAATATAAAGGATTTTAAATTACCTCTGAAACAATTGAAAGGAGGGACAAAAATGATTATACCTGGTTGGGTAGAAATTATTCTTAGGTCAATGGTAGCTTTCTTGGTATTATTAGTCGCAGCAAAGCTCTTTGTAAAAAAATCTGTTGCACATTTTTCGTTTTTTGAAGCTACAACAATGTTAATCATTGGCGTTATTTTAGCTATTGGGTCCTTTCATATTGGTGTTCCCGTAGGCTACTCAATTATTGCTTTAATCACTTGGTTGACTGTTGTTGGGCTAGTAAATTATATTTCCTTAAAAAGTGTATCGTTTCGTAATTTTATTCATGGCAAAGGAATTCCAGTAATTAAAGATGGGAAAATATTAGAAGACAACTTAAAGAAAGAACGTTATACGACTGATGATTTACTAAAGCAACTGCGAACAAAAAATGTTTTTAAAGTTGCGGATGTTGAATTTGCAGTCCTAGAATCAAGTGGAGATATTAACGTTCTTCTGAAAAAAGAAAACCAGCCACTAACGGCTAAGGATATGTTAATTCCTGTTGCCCCAACTAAGGAACCGCAAACAGTAGTGATGGACGGAAAGATCATGGATGAAGCATTATCAACAGTTGGGTTAAACCGAGGGTGGTTAGAAGGCGAATTAGAGAAAATAGGGGTAGCAATTGAAAATGTGTTTCTAGCACAAGTAGATAGCTTTGGGGAGTTAACGATAGATCTATTTGACGATAAAATAAAAGTTCCTGAGCCGAAAGAAAAACCACTACTACTTGCATCTATTAAGAAAGTACAAGCAGACTTGGAGATTTTTTCTTTTCAGACAGATAATAAACAAGCAAAAGATTTATTTGCTAATTGTGCATCTGAAATGGATGAAGTGCTAAAAAGAGTTACGAAATACTTACATTAGTTCGTATCACTTCTAGTGGATTCTCGATGATGGTGTTTACGCCATACTATTGAAATTGTAGGCTTCTCAAACAGCAAATTTATGTATGCTAAAAATCATAAGTAATGAAGAACAATAATGATGATGAGAACAAGTTTAGGAAAAAGAACTTTACATTAGTCACAAGCGATAAAATCAGCCTTATAAGGCGCGATTTATCGCTTTTTTATTGAGTAAGATATACAAGCTAACGATGTACATTTAGACCGTTTAAGAATGTACAAAGTAACTCATCATCACTTTCAAGTGTTTTATAATTCTTCTGTATGAAGTACCACAATACTAACGACTGTTGCGTTGTGTAAATGAATGTGGTTAAAGTTCGGACAGGAGGACGCTAGAAAAGCATTCCGAACCTAGGCCAAGTTCAGAATGGACAGGTTGATAAATAGTTAAAATAATTCAAACTCCAATCATAACGCTTTTTTTTGTGCATACACTTGTACAAAACATGAAAAAGGACGGGGTATAGAAAATGGTCAAACAAGCTGTAATAAAGTTAAACGTCGTCATAATAGTGCTTTTGTTGCTATTTTCAATATCGACAACAACAGTAGGTGCATACAATTTTTCCGTTTCTGGCCAAGCTGCCATTTTAATGGAACAAGAAAGTGGACGAGTGCTTTATGAGAAGGATGCTCATAAACAGTTACGAATTGCGAGTATAACGAAAATTATGACAGCTCTACTTGCAATAGAGTCAGGAAAGATGGATGAAATTGTAACAGTTAGTAGCAATGCTTTTGGAACAGAAGGTTCTTCTCTGTATTTAAGGCTAGGGGAAAAAATAAAACTTGAAGATTTAGTTTATGGGTTAATGCTTCGATCAGGAAACGATTCTGCGGTAGCTATCGCAGAACATGTTGGTGGAAGTTTAGATGGCTTTGTTTATTTAATGAATGAAAAAGCGAAAGAAATTGGAATGGCGAAAACAGTTTTTAATAATCCACACGGATTAGATGACCACGAAGAACATTATTCTACTGCTTACGATATGGCGTTATTAACCCGTTATGCAATGAAAAATGAACAATTTAGAGTGATTTCTGCAACAAAAAGCTACCGTGCCCCACAAGAAGGAGAAAATTGGGATCGTATTTGGCAAAATAAAAACCGCTTGCTTACCCAACTTTACAAGTATTCAACTGGGGGGAAAACAGGTTATACAAAGAGAGCAAAACGTACACTAGTTTCAACAGCGGCCAAAGAAGATGTACATTTAATTGCAGTAACATTAAACGCACCTAGTGACTGGCAAGATCATATGAATATGTTTAATTGGGGATTTGACTCGTTTGAAGTATTCCCCGTTGTCGAAGAAGGGATTATCGATAATCTAAAAGATAATTTCTATAAGAATAAAGTAAGTGCAAACTATACGTTTGAATACCCTGTCACTTCTGAAGAAAAACAGTTTCTCAGCAAAAAAATTACACTTTACAATCCACCAAAAGGAAATGAATGGCAGGAAAATGGTGTTCCGAATCCTGTGGGAAAAATTACAATTGACTTAAATGGAACAACAATCGGGGAGGTACCTTTATCTTTTGTTGGTGAGGTGACGATAGAGAAAAAGAGTTTTTGGTCAAAGTTGGTAGACCTGGTGTTTCTCACTTTGGGAGTGAATAAAGATGGTTAATATCATCTGGATGGCAATGTTAATCATTGGAGTAATATTTGCAGCAATTAATGGAACAATGGGTTCCGTCAACGAAGCTATTTTTAAAGGTGCCCAAGATGCGGTAACGATTTGTATAGGTTTGATTAGCATTCTCGTATTTTGGTTAGGGTTGATGCGAATTGCCCAAGCATCAGGTTTATTAGAAGGATTAGCAAAAATTATGAGACCAATAGCAACTAGATTATTTCCTGAGGTTCCTAGTAATCATCCAGCAATGGGGTATATATTATCAAATATGACTGCAAATCTATTTGGCTTAGGAAATGCTGCAACTCCAATGGGAATCAAAGCAATGGAGCAATTGAAAAAGTTGAACGGGGACAAGGATTCAGCAAGTCGTTCTATGATAACATTACTTGCTATTAATACGGCAAGTATAACCCTGATCCCTACCACTGTGATTTCTATTCGGATGAATTACGGCTCAGCAAATCCCACAGAGATAGTGGGCACTACTTTAATTGCCACTTTCTGTTCGACGCTAGCAGCGATAATGATTGATCGTTTCTTTTATTATCGACGGGTCAGAAAAGGTAGGGATCTGTAATGGCTTGGATTAGTACCATCTCAATATGGTTGATACCACTACTTATTGTCTTAATATTATTATATGGGACGATAAAACGAGTTCCTACATATGAAACATTTGTTGAGGGAGCAAAAGAGGGATTTGGTATGGCAGTATCAATTATCCCTTATCTAGTAGGGATGTTAGTTGCAATTTCTGTCTTTCGTGCTTCTGGTGCGATGGAATTTTTCATAGATTTATTGAGACCGATTTTACATGCAGTTGGAATACCAACAGAAATTGTACCATTAGCATTTATTCGTCCCATTTCAGGTACAGGAGCATTAGGAATGACCTCGGATTTAATTGCTACTTATGGTCCTGATTCCTTTATTGGAAGATTAGCTTCAACTATGCAAGGTAGCACTGATACGACTTTTTATGTATTAACGGTATACTTTGGAGCGGTAGGAATTAAAAAGATGGGTGATGCCCTAAAAGTAGGATTGCTAGCAGACATTGTAGGGATTATCGCCTCTATTGTTGTTGTAACTATTGTTTTTGGTGTAATGTAAGTGAAATGTATAGATCAGAAAGGCTCACACTATGTGAGCCTTTCTTTTTTGAACGAAAATCATAACAAAAAAAGCTCTTTTCTAAAACATTGCTCCTGCGGTTACTCGTCGCACAAAAAAACTTGTTGCTTTTTAACCGAAAATAATTGGAAAAATTCCTTAGATGAAGATATCACCCAATAAATTGAGTAAGAAAAGAGCACTACTTACTAAATAAGTAGTGAAATCTTAGTAGTTATGTCTAAAAAACTTTGCGAAAACAGCCTAAATAAAAATAAAGTTGTTAAAAACATGGTAGTATTGCTTATAATAGGTAATGCTGCTCTTAATGTAGAATGTAAAAATGTCGAGTGTAGTATTTGCTGAAAGTAACATCGAAGTTATACTTTCAGATCATTCTACATTTTACAGTTATAAGTGGGTTTGCTTGAAAAATGAAATAAAAAAAATTTATGATATGTATGAGGTGGAAAGTATGGAACGTTTACAAAAAGTTATTGCCCAAGCAGGGGTTGCTTCAAGGAGAAAAGCAGAAGAGTTAATCACTGAAGGGAGAGTTACAGTGAATGGCGAGGTAGTTACTGAGTTAGGGACGAAGGTAACACCAAGAAAAGATAAGGTGGAAGTTAATGGTGTACCTATTGATAGAGAACAACCGGTGTATTATATGCTATACAAACCAACTGGCGTAATTTCGAGTGTGAGTGATGACAAGGGTCGCAAAGTCGTAACAGACTTTTTTAATAATGAGCACCGACTCTTTCCAGTAGGAAGACTAGATTATGATACGTCAGGACTACTGTTACTAACAAATGATGGTGAATTCGCAAATTTACTAATGCATCCCAAATATAAAATATCAAAGATGTATGTAGCTAAGGTTCAAGGTGTACCTAGCCGTGAGAAACTTAAGCAGCTTGAAAAAGGGATCATGCTCGAGGATGGAAAAACAGCACCAGCCAGAGTTAAGTTTGTTTCTGGAAATCCGAAAACAGGGACTTCAATTATTGAAATTACTATCCATGAAGGCAGAAATCGCCAAGTTCGACGGATGTTTGAGGCAATCGGTCACCCTGTATTAAAACTAAAGCGCGAAATGTATGGATTTTTAACTTTGAAAGGCTTAAATACTGGTGAAGCCAGAGAATTAAGGCCACATGAAATAAAACAGTTACGAGAATTAGCAGAAAAAAACAAGTACATTTAAATTGTTTCTAATGCAAAAATAGTGTTAATATAGAAAAGGATTGTGATAAAAAAGAGATTAAGATAAAAAATTGGGGGAGGTACAACATGAAAAATCGTCGCTTTATTACCCGTCTCATCGTACTTCTTGGGATATCGGCTGCTTTAGGTTATACGTTCTATACAAGTTTTTTAAATCAAAAAGACATTGTTAGTGTCGGGGACAAAGCCCCTAATTTTGTATTAACAGATTTAGAGGGAAATGAAGTTGAATTAGCTGATTTAAAAGGAAAAGGGGTCTTTTTGAATTTTTGGGCTACCGTTTGTCCCCCGTGTCGTGATGAAATGCCTTATATGGAAAAAAGCTACCAAGAATATAAAGACCAAGGCATTGTTATTCTTGCTGTAAACTTTGATGAAGCACCATTAGCAATCGAGAGATTCGTTCAACGTTATGGTTTAACGTTTCCGATTCTATTGGATAAAGGTGTACAAGTTAGCCAAGTTTACGGTGTTCGAGAATTACCTGCAACTTTTCTAATAGATGAAAACGGAATTGTTATTGAACGTAGGATTGGTGGCTTAACAGAACAAATGGTAGAAAACTATGTTCAAAAAATCCTTCCAACTTCCCAATGAGGTGTGAGATATGGAAAATGTAAAATGCGAGTGTGGGCACGTAAATCCACACGGCACTGTTATTTGTGAATCATGTGGGAAACCTTTTTTTGAAGAAGAAAAGGTTTGCTTAATATGCGGTATGAAGGTGTGGCCAGGCGTTCTCAAACGTATAACAAAACATTCATTGATAAGATATGGAACTTTTTCTCTAGTGTTAAGGTTGGCATATGGATTATTGTTATTACATTAGTAGCCTCTAGTATTGGAACAATTTTCCCTCAGGAAATGTATATCCCACCTGGAGCAAATCCTAGCCTATTTTATCAGGAAGAATATGGAGTTTTAGGGCAATTATATTATTCATTTGGTTTTCACGATTTATACAACTCATGGTGGTACATGCTGCTAATTGCCTCTTTAGGGGTGTCATTAATAATCTGTAGTTTAGATCGTGTAGTACCGCTACACCGTGCTTTAAAGACGCAACGTGTTACACGTCATGAAAGTTTTTTAAGAAGGCAAAGAGTACATGGAGTTTCTAAGGTGGATCATACTGATGAAACTCTTGAGCAAGCAAAACACCTTTTAAAAAATAAAAAGTATAACGTAACTGAAGAAAATGGAAATATTGTAGCTGAAAAAGGCCGTTTTTCAAGATGGGGTCCTTATGTAAACCACATTGGACTCATTATCTTCTTAATTGGAAGTATGCTGCGCTTTTTCCCTGGAATGTACGTTGATGAAAACATATGGGTAAGAGAAGGCGAGACTGTTGTAATTCGTGGAACAGAAGGTGAGTTTTTTCTTAGAAATGACCAATTTTTTGTGGAGTTTTATGATGATACTGATGCGAGGTTTCAAGATGCATTAACCAGAGTGGGAAGTCCAGTTGTAAAGACCTACCAAACATCTGCTACGTTGTTTCAAAGGGTCGATGATGGTGTTGTTGGTAGAGAACCTGAGTTAGTCGAAATAGCGAGACATGACATCAGAGTTAATGATCCATTCAAGTTCAATAACTATGCGTTATATCAATATGCATTTAAGCAAAATGAAATAAGTGAAATGAGTTTTGAGTTAGAGGAAATTGCAACTGGGGAACGTTTTGGAAGAATTGATGTATCAACCTATGATCCTAGTTCAATTTATGATTTAGGTAACGGTTATAAAGTAGAGATCATTGAATACTTTCCAGACTTTCATTTTGATGATAATCGAACGCCAGCATCTTTGTCACGAGTTCCTAATAATCCAGCTTTCATTTTTAAGATGTTTACGCCTGAAAATGAAGAAGGTGAAATATCGTTCGTAGGAATACAGACAAATCAGGATATTAACGGTGAAAATACACACCGAATGAGGTTTGTTGACATTGATATGAATAATGTTACCAATTTAGTAGTCCGGAAAGATCATACACTTGGTATTTTAATTGTTGGTGGTATTATTTTTATGATCGGCTTAATCCAAGGTATGTATTGGACGCATCGACGTATATGGATCCAGAAGGTAAACGATGAACTTTGGGTATCTGCCCATACAAATAAAAACTGGTATGGCTTAAAGAAAGATATTGAAACAGTCGTTAATTCGACAGAGCTTTCAATGCCTACTGATAAAGTGGAAGAGGAAGAGAAAACAGTTTAAAGTGATGAGTTTTGAGTTTTGAGTGAATAAAAAATTAGGTTTAACAAAATTAGGATAACTCATAACTCAACACTCATACCTCAAAACTTGAAAAGAAAAGGGAGGTAAAGAAGTGGCTCAGTTAAGTAGTAATTTATTATTAATAGCTTTTTTCTTATATTTGGGTGCTACTATCTTTTTTGCAGTTTCTTTAACAGGAAAGAAGTTTAAGGATAAAACGGGTGAAGAAAATAATAAATCAGGAAAATTAGGTTATTTAACCTCCATTGTGGCATTAATATTTGCACTTGGTTATTTTGTAACACGTTGGATTGCCGCAGGACATGCACCTGTTAGTAATTTGTTTGAATACACAACCTTTTTTGGGATTATGATGTCGCTTGCTTTTGTCATTATTTATCCTATTTATAAGTTAAATGTACTTGGTTTTTTCTCAATGCCTGTTGTCATGCTAATTATTGCATATGCATCAATGTTTCCAAGTGAGATTTCGCCGTTAATTCCGGCTTTACAAAGTTATTGGTTAAAAATTCACGTTATTACAACAGCGTTAGGTCAAGGTATCTTAGCAATTGGTTTTGCTGGAGGATTAATTTATCTTTTAAGAGTTATTGATTTTAAAAAGAATGACAAGCAAGTAAAAGCGATTGAATTTGTGATGTATTCACTAATCAGCGTGATTGGTTTTATTTTAATTACATCTACTTTCAATGCCTTAGACTATGAAGCTCAATTTTCTTATGTTAATGAAAAAGGAATAGAAACTGAAATGGTCTATAACTTACCAGCATTTGTTGGACCAAATGAAAGTGTGTTGCTAACTGAGGGGAGAATGTCACCTTTCTTTAATGTTCATCCGAACATTAAGAGTGGTGATTTAAATACAGTTATATGGTCATTATTAACAGGATTAGTATTGTACTACTTAATTAGACTTTTAACGCGTAGAAAAGTAGGACAATTATTTCAACCATTATTGCGTGGAGTTAGTCCACAAGCAGCCGACGAAATTAGTTATCGAGCAATTGCAATTGGGTTCCCTATTTTCACATTAGGTGGATTAATCTTTGCGATGATCTGGGCACAAATTGCATGGACTAGGTTTTGGGCTTGGGATCCCAAAGAAGTTTGGGCGTTAATCACATTTTTATTCTACGCCGCTTATCTTCACTTACGTTTGTCACGAGGATGGCATGGTGACAAGTCGGCTTGGTTATGTGTAATTGGTTTTGCAATTATCATGTTTAATCTAATTTTTGTGAATTTAGTCATTGCGGGGTTACATTCTTACGCATAAAATTTTAAGGTGAAAAGGCTGTCTCGATAGCGAACGGTCGGTTACTCACGGTATTACGTTTTCTATGTGAGTGATTGTCGAATATTGAGACAGTCTTCTTTTTGTAGTTTATTTTCGTAATATTGTTACTTATTCTGTTAGAAAAAGTTCTGTCAAAAAGGTGCAAACCTTAGGTCTTTGCAACGCTCTTTTCTAGAAGACTGTTGCTATTAGCTTTTAGAACGTAACCAAGCGATGCTTGGCTCTTTAGGTATTTCGTGAACCTTTTGAGAATAAATAAACTTTTAGGACAAATTTATTTGTCCCAATGGCTTATTTATTCTCAAAAGACGACCTAAAAGCAACAAAGTTTATGAAAACAGCCTTTTGCAAAACATGTCAGGAACTGCAAATAAATATAGTCAAAATTAGATGTTATGTTAAAATATATTATTATGTAATATACTTATAGTAAGTATAATAATATTTGATTCGTATTTTTTAGCTTGAGGGGGAGTTATTGATGGCAAAGGAAGCAAAAATTTTGGTTGTTGATGACGAGGAACGTATCCGTCGTCTTTTAAAAATGTATCTAGAAAGAGAAGACTATGAAGTTGAAGATGCTGAAAATGGTGAAATTGCACTTCATATGGCTGTTGAAAATAATTATGACCTAATTTTATTAGATATCATGATGCCAGGTATGGATGGAATTGAAGTTTGTCAGGAAATTAGAAAGTCAAAAGCGACACCGATTATAATGCTCACCGCTAAAGGTGAGGAAGCAAATCGTGTTCAAGGTTTTGAAGCAGGAACTGACGATTATATTGTTAAACCCTTCAGCCCTAGAGAAGTTGTTTTACGTGTAAAAGCACTGCTAAGAAGATCATCTTCAACAAAGTTCTTACAAACAGAAACTTCATCAAAAGATGTGTTAGTTTTCCCACATTTAACAATTGATAATGATGCACATCGAGTAACTGTTGATGGATCTGAAATTAGTTTAACGCCGAAAGAATATGAGTTATTATTTTATTTAGCGCAATCACCAGATAAAGTTTTTGCCCGTGAACAATTATTAAAAGATGTTTGGAATTATGAATTTTTTGGAGATTTACGTACTGTGGATACCCATATTAAGCGTCTCCGTGAGAAGTTAAACAAAATTTCTCCAGAAGCAGCAGCAATGATTTCAACTGTATGGGGTGTTGGTTATAAGTTTGAGGCAGTGAAAGAGTAATGTTCTGGAGAAGTGTGGTAGGCAAGGTTTGGTTTACAATATTATTGTTAGTATCGGTAGTGTTAACGATACTAACAATTATGCTTTTACAATACTTTGAAAAGTTTCATACTGATCAAGCAGAAGATCAACTGACAAATCATGCGTATATGATCGCTACGATTTTGGAGGAATATGAGACTGAGGATGTTGCACTTTCGACTAGTAAACGACTGATTGATAATTACTCAATGAATTTACTACTTGTATTAGACGGGGATGAAGTATTGTATTATCCGTACGAATCTGAAAAAATCCCCGTAGAAATATTCCAAACCAATCCAGAACTTGGAAAAGTAATTTTAAATGAAGAAGTGGTTATTACCAGAGGTGATTTTCCGTTTTATTTAAATGGAGAGCAAATTCATAATGAAGTATTAGTCGTAGGTATGCCAGTGGATTTGCTCCAAAACCGGACGGGAATTCTTTATGTATATCAATATTTAGAGGTTGTTGATGAAGCTTTATCGCAAACGAAGAATATTATCCTTTTAGCTGCTGGAATTGCCTTTATTTTGACGACAATCTTTGCCTTCTTTTTATCAACTAGGATTACAGCACCACTACGAAAGATGAGGCAGGCTGCTTTGGAGGTGGCCAAAGGTAATTTCGATACGAAAGTACCAATTTTATCTAGAGACGAGATTGGTTCCCTTGCTATGGCATTTAATCGAATGGGGAGAGTTCTTAACACAAACTTAATGGCATTAAATCAGGAAAAAGAACAACTATCCCGTATCTTAAGTAGTATGGCAGATGGAGTAATAACGTTAGATCGTAAAGGGTCAATTGTTGTCACAAATCCCCCTGCAAAACAATTTATTCAAGCATGGTATTTTGAACAAAGCATTGAAGTGAATCCTGATGCTACGGATGATTTGCCAAAAGCGATTAAAAAGCTTTTTCAGCAAGTCGTAGCCTTAGAAAAAGAGCAAATGGCCGAAGTCGATGTTCAGGGACGAACATGGGTTGTTTTAATGACTCCATTATATGACGAAAGTTTTGTTCGTGGTGCTGTGGCCGTACTTCGTGATATGACTGAAGAACGACTGCACGATAAACTTAGAAAAGATTTCATTGCTAATGTTTCGCATGAATTACGGACACCAATTGCGATGTTGCAGGGGTATAGTGAAGCTATTATTGACGATATTGCAGGCTCTGAAGAAGAGAAGAAAGAGCTAGCGCAAATTATCTATGATGAATCATTAAGGATGGGGCGGCTAGTAAATGAACTTCTTGACTTAGCCCGTATGGAGGCTGGTCATATTCAGTTGAATATTGAGCCAATAAATATTAGAGAGTTCGCTAGAAGAGTCTTACGAAAATTTCAAGGGGTTGCCAAAGACCATAATATTCAGTTGAAAGCGGAAATAGCTGAAGTAGAATCAGAAATCATGGTTGATCCTGACAGAATTGAGCAAGTTCTAACAAACTTAATTGATAATGCGATGCGACACACGAGTGTTCAAGGATCAGTAACTTTAGCCGTTTCCCCACTTAGAGACGGGATAAAAATTGATATTCGTGACACTGGTTCAGGAATTCCTGAAGAAGATCTACCATTTGTCTTTGAACGGTTTTATAAGGCTGATAAAGCAAGAACAAGAGGAAGATCAGGTACAGGTCTTGGACTAGCTATAGTTAAAAATATCGTAGAGGCCCATAACGGTCACGTGTCGGTACACAGCAAATTAGGTGAAGGAACGACATTTTCCTTCTTTATTCCTTCGAAGAATGAAGAATGATAAGTTTTTTTAACGAATAAGATTGTTTCTTATGAAACATTTGTTGTATTGAGTTCGGAGTTATGAGTGTCGAGTTGCGGAGAGATTAGCTTCGGAGCAAATTTTTCATTAACTCAACACTCATATCTCAAAACAAAAAGGAAAAATTCCGATGCGGAATTTTTCCTTTTTTTACTACTTTTTCGCATCCTTATAAATTTCACGCATGACATGAGCTAATTCTGGAACGATAAGTTTGCTCATGGCCAGCTTTACGGCCCCGCTTGAACCGGGCATTGAAAAAATAGCGGTTGCACCACGAACTCCAGCAATGGCACGACTTAAAATAGCAGCTGGACCAATGTCTTCTGCATAGCTTAGGTAACGAAAGATCTCACCGAAACCAGGCATTTCTTTGTCTAACATATCTCGTACCGCTTCGTATGTAGTATCTCTAAATGTAATCCCAGTTCCGCCATTAAGTAAACGGCTTCTACCTCTGGCCGTTCAGAAGCCTCTCGGATCAATGATTGAATTTGTGTATATTCATCTTTAACAATATGGTAGTCTATGACTTGATAACTACCATCTTCTAAAAGTAATTCTTTTATTAGTTGCCCGCTTTTATCTGTTTCCTCTGTTCGTGTATCTGAAACAGTGATAATCATAACATTAACTGATTTGGGTGCTTCTTTTCGATGTTCCTCTACTGCCATCTACATAACCTCCTAAAAAATTGTTTCTAACATGTAAATTATAGCATAATTTTAAAAAATAAGACAAAATGCTGTTCATAATTAGCAATTATTATGTATAATATAAATCAGTAAATCAATAATCTTTAAGGTCACTTTATGTTAGTAGAGTGTTAAAAGGGAAGCTGGTGTAAGTCCAGCACGGTCCCGCCACTGTAAAACGCTAGAATGTTTTAATATCCACTGTCATCAAATTGATGGGAAGGAAAAACATTTGCAATGCGTAAGTCAGGAGACCTGCCTTAAAGAAACATGTGATGCCTTCGAGGAAAAGGTCAAGCAGTTATGTACATTGTTGTTTTTAATAACTTTGCATATATCTGACTAACCAAAGTTCCCGTTGTTGGGAACTTTTTCTTTTTTCCAAAGTTCTTTAAGTTTATTGATTTGCGAAATAAGGGAAAAGGAGAATGTAGTATGAGAAAATTATTATTTTTGGTCACAATCTTTTTTGCTTTGTTAACTGTGGGGTGTTCTAATGAGGTTAAGCAAGAAAGCAGCACTTCAGCTGCAAATGCACAAATCATCCTTGTGGTTGATGAAGAAAGTGAAGTTTTTGAAGTGGAATTTGTTGAAGGCTTAAGTTTAATGGAAATCATGAAAGAAAATTTTGATGTTGAAACAGCTTTTGAGGATAGTTTTATCATCGGAATTAATGGTTTGCTAGCTGATGACTCTGCCAAAATGGGTTGGATGTATACGATTAACGGGGAATTCGCTATGAAAGGCGCGAATGAGTATACACCAGAAGATGGCGATACAGTCGAATTCAAGTATGAATCTTGGGAGTAGCTCATCAACAAGACTTTTGACTACTCTTGCAATGCTCTCAAGCTTGGCAGTTGTCGGTCGGATAGCCTTTTCTTTTTTGCCTAATATCCAACCAGCAACTACAATTATACTATTAGCAGCATTATCTTTTGGACCGATTGCCGGAGTTGTCATTGCAATAGTAAGTACAGTTGTAACTAACTTTTTCCTAGGGGCCGGAATGTGGACGGTTTGGCAAATTGCCGCTTGGTCAGTGATAGCTTTAATTACTGGAAGCTTGGTAAATGTTCATACTAGGATACCTATATATATCCTATCTCTTTATGCGGGGCTCTGCGGTTTGATTTATGGATTAATTATCTCAATACCTATGTCAAAGTTTGTGGGAAGTTTTTGGGCTTATTATTTGTCTGGCTTACCGTTTGATATAAGTCATTCCATTGGTAATATTGTGTTTTTTACTCTAATGTACCCAATATATTTTAAAGTCTTTAAAAAAAATATTAACATCATTAGGAAAACAAACTAAATCCATATTAAAAAGGAGGGCTTACTATGAAATTGTACACAAGAACAGGTGATGAAGGGAAAACGAGTGTTATTGGTGGAAGGGTGGATAAAGATGACATTCGTGTTGAAGCCTATGGTACGATTGATGAAGTTAACAGCTTTGTTGGTCTTGCGGTAACACAGCTTAATACAGACCTGTTTCCAGATATATTAAAAGAGTTGGAAAAAATTCAGCATGAGCTTTTTGACTGCGGTGGTGATTTAGCACTTCTTTCGACTAAATATCCTTATAAAGCTTCTTCCGAGATGATTACTTTTTAGAAGAACGTATCGATGCCTATATCGCTGAAGCGCCACAACTTGAAAAGTTTATTTTACCGGGTGGTTCAAATGCAGCAGCAACAGTTCATATTTGTCGTACTGTCACTCGTAGAGCCGAGCGTTTAGTCGTTCAATTACAAAAAGTGGCCGATACAAATCAAATAGTATTAAAATACTTAAATCGCTTATCTGACTATTTCTTTGCTATTGCGAGGGTTATTAACTTTCGCTATGGAGTGAAAGATGTAGAATATGAGCGCAGTGCTTTAGTTTTCCGTGATGAACCCTCAAAGAAGGAACAATAGGATATGGGAGATGTAGACTTATACACGTCTACATCTCTTTTTTTTGCGTAAGCTATTCTTTTGTGCTTTAATCATTTCTTTCTGCCACCTAAAAACCTAAGGACCTTTGAGAAATAAATAGCAATAATTTAGCAGTTAGATCACTTATTTTTCAGTGAAAATTTTTTTCCAAATTATGTTATCAAAACTATGTCCACATCCATATATTATTTCGTATGCAGTTAGAAGGGGGAGATTTATGAAGCAAGTAATCACTTTATTAACTTCACTTTTTCTTTTAAGCGGGTGTTTAATCCTTAACAACGAGGGAGAAGATAGTGCAATAGAAAGTAGAGGAGCACACTTACTGCGTGATGTATATTTATATGAAAAAAAAGAACAAGACCTTCTTTGGACGCTTATAGATGATCGTACAGGGGAAGAAGTAATATCCATACATTTATCTGAGTTGGATTATCAGGTTGGTAAAGGGATTGATAAGCAGAAAGCGGCCCGCCTTGCAAAAGAATTAGCATTAGGAATTGATCAATCACTAATTAACCCGAGTATTACAAGAGAGGGAATAATTAAACCTGGAAGAAATAGAGTGATCTTATCTGAGCAGGAGTTAGTAGATAAGTTGCTAAGTTTAGCTTATTCCAATAAAAGACTACTTTTGCCTATCTATACAGAAGAGCCAAAAGTAACAGTAGAAGACTTAGAGTTAATTAAGAACTCGTTGCTAAGCACCTATTCAACTAATTTTAACCCGAACGTAGTCGGGAGATCTGTAAATATTAAATTATCTTCGCAAGCTATTGATCATTATGTAATTGGGCCTAATGAAATATTTTCTTTTAATAAAGTTGTTGGTCAAAGAACAAAAGAAAGAGGTTATCAAGAGGCCATCGAGATTATTAATAAAGAATTTGTAACCGGCATCGGTGGTGGCATATGTCAGACATCATCAACGTTATTTAATGCAATTGACGGAGCCGGCTTAGAAGTTGTTGAAAGATACAGTCACTCAAGAGAAATAGGGTACGTCCCTGCAAATCGTGATGCTACAGTTTCATGGGGGGGGCCAGATTTCAAGTTCCGAAACAATTATGACATTCCCCTATTGATAACGACAGAAACCAATCTCCAAACAGGGAAAATTGAGGTTCAGGTATATGGACCATCTGTACCAGGTAAGTTGTTGGTGACGACTGATTAATGACCACAAATGAATTAAGGATATTGTGTCTAGTATAGTAAGCTTTGACTTTCGAATTACTGTAAATGTATAAACATATAAATAGACCTTAAGTAAAATCCTTAAATCGATGAAAATTAGCCACTAGATTATGCATAGTTGAAAAATTAGATGGAGTGATTTAGTGGCTTAGAACATTTCAATGAATAATTAGGCAGCTATTTGGAAAATCTTATAAACGTTTCGTCAAAAAAAGAATATAAATTAATTGTTATATATTCTGGGATGCTTCCATAGGATAGCATTGGGGGAAAATTGATTTATTAAACAGGAGGATCACATGTACGACTATTTAAGACGGTTTTTAATTGTAATGGCTGTTGCCCTTTCAATTGGTATTTTGTTTGTAAGTGCTACAGTATCTTTCGCTGAATCAAACGCTAACTATGAAGAAAGAAACTATATTTGGCCAACTGTTGGTGTCGTAACTGACACCTTTGGAACAAGAAATGGAAAACATTATGGAATTGATATTGCAGCTCCAAGAGGGACAACAGTAGTTTCAGTAAGTGATGGAATTGTCACAAAATCATATAACTCTAGTTCATATGGTAATGTAATATTTATTGGTCACACAGATGGGTACGAAACAGTTTATGCCCATTTACATAAACGTTTTGTAGAAGAAGGAGCAGTTGTCAAACAAGGTGAAGAAATTGGTATAGTAGGGAATACAGGTAGATCATCAGGAGATCATTTACATTTTGAAATACACGAAGGAAATTGGACAATGTCCAAAAAATATGCTGTTGATCCTATGCAACTCTTAGAGGGTAGTGACAAACAAGTAGCCTCGGTCTCAAATTCTATATATGACGAAGCGACCATTGAAAGTGGACAAACTTTATATATAAAAGTTAAAGAAGGAGATAGTCTATGGAGTATCGCAAAAGTGCACGATGTAACAATTGAGCAAATTCAGAAGTGGAACAATTTATCTTCTGACAAAATAAAAATTGATCAAAAGCTTAAAATTGTTCCTAAAGGTAAGTATGTGGTTCAAAGTGGTGATACTTTGTGGAAAATAGCTGAACAATCTGGAACCACGGTTTCAAACATTAAGCGAATGAATGGACTAAAAGGAGACAACATTCAAGTAGGTGTGTTGTTAACTGTAGATAATTAGTGTAATGATTAAAGGTTGTTTCAAAATCTTAGAAAATCGTCACTTCGATTTTCGAGATTTTTGAACAGCCTTTTTTTGTAAGGTAGCTTATTAAGATTTCTTACAAGGAAAACCTATAAGCATAAATGTTTAAAAAATAGTCTTTTTTTACGGGAATTTTTAAATACGGTGCACCGGTAATATGATAAAATAATTCTTGAATTTATATTAACATTACACTGAAAGTGGTTTTAGAATATGCTCAACGCGAACAAAGCTGAAATAAATACAGAAGTAGTTCAATGGTTAAACAAAAAAACAGCATCCTCCAATGATAGAGTTGTGTTAGTAGATGGTTTTAGCTTTATGCTTTTGAAAATAAAATTACAGGGATCAGTTCGTCTAACGAAAGAAGAGGTCTTTCATCAGCGTTTCTGGAAAAGTTTAGACAGAACCCTAAATTATCAGTTACATCGTAAAAAAAGAATATGACTTTATCTCTTTATCAATTTTACTACGCAGTTTCAGTTTCGGAAGGTTTTATTAGTTTTGAAAATGGACTTGCCAGAATTACAGATCGAGGAATTGAATTCTTAAAGATGCCTAATGATGAACAGTTAAGTTTTCTTTTAGGGAAGATTTGGTGATTTAACGCTTCACTATATCAAAGGGAACAGGTATAATAGTTAAAATAATTAGTTATTTAGGGTGTGAATGTCTAGCGACTTGTTAGGCTACTGCCAGTATAGCTTGGCGGCTTGAAGTCTGAAGCGGCAGAATATGCTCTAAGTATGCCTTGCGCTCTATTATTTGAAAGGAGTTTTTTAATGTTAACAGATTATCACAATCATCTTGAAAGAGGAACGTTAACGTTAGATTATTTGAAACAATTTACCGCTCAAGCTAAAGCAAAAGGTATTGAACATTTTGGAATCTCAGAACATGCCTATCATTTTTATCAAACGAAAAACATCTTAAGCAATTCATGGGTAAACGAGCGTAGGTACTACGATATGGAAGATTACATATTGTTGTTTCAACAAGCATGGGATGCTCAAATTGATGTCAAAATGTCGATTGAGATGGATTATACCCCAGGGAAACATCAAGAAATGGAGCAATTCATAAAAAATTATGATTTTGATTATGTAATTGGCTCTATTCATTGGATCGATGATTTTGGAATTGACTTAGGCGAATATAGGCATGAGTGGGAGCGCCGAGATTTACATGAAACCTATACCAAGTATTTTGATCAAGTTGTCACCTTAGCGGAGTCTAATCTATTTGATATTATTGGCCATATTGACTTAGTAAAAATATTTAATTATATACCTAAAGATGATGAATTTTTATTCGCTCAGTACGAACGAGCTACTACTGCTCTAGCCAATTCAAAGACGTGTGTTGAGATTAGTACTGCTGGGCTTCGAAAGCATGTTGGACAGATTTATCCGGACAAGAAGCTTTTAGAGCTTTGTTATCAAAAAGGAATTCCAATCGTTCTGTCATCCGATGCACATGTTCCTGAAGACGTAGGAAAAGATTTTGATAAGGCAATTGCGTTAGCTAGCAGTGTCGGATATTCTTCAATTATGACCTTTCAAAAAGGCGAGCGGAAGGAAGTTCCTTTAGGCTAGAATGTATAATGTGTGAAAAACAATAGAAATAGGGTCGAGGACGTTGTGAAAGTTACAAGAGTCCTTGACCTTTTCTTTTTGAAGCAACAGATGGAGGCTGTTTTAGCAACAAAGGTTTTGTTTAATATTATTGTATGTAAACTTCTTCTCGAACAAGCTTTGTAGATTGAAAACATTGTGCCCTCCATAGTTTTTAGATCGACGTTTCACTCTACACGAAACGTCGATAGTGAAGAGGGGAAGACACGACCACGTTTCTAGAATCATACCTCAGTTTTCTAAACTAAACATAATTGAAGTAAAAATTGAATAAACATTAGTTCGAGGTATGTGAAGTTCTCCTTATTAAACTCGTAGTATTTAGAGGAGATCGCATGGAAATTTTTACTCATCTAGCTTAATGGATTTCATAATACATTTGTTTAGCTATTAAGTTCTATATGTAGTTTGATATAGCTTGATAAGGTAATTATGAAATTCACTCAACCAAGGAAATATTGAAATATATAGGAGAAATATGATACTCAAAAAGGGGGAATAACATTTTGCAAAAATATGTTGTAAGAGAAGGGGATACAATCGCAAAGGTTGCAAAGTCTTTTCAGATTCGACCAATTGATTTATTACTCAAAAATCAGCATTTGCAAAATGAAAAACAGTATATTTACCCTGGGGCACAAATCTTGATTCCAAAAGTAGAAACCATTCAAAATACGAACGAATCTCCATTTGAATGTACTACAGAATATGGACCTACCGATCTTGAAGAGGATGTCAAGTATTTAAGGAAGTATTATTCTTCCCAGGTCTCAGTTCAAAAGATTGGCCATTCAGTCATGGGAAAACCAATCTATGCCTTAGTCATTGGAAGTGGAAAAAAGGAAGTTTTCTATTCTGGTGGTTGGCATGCAAATGAATGGTTAACGTCAAAGTTTTTAATGGTTTTTATAAAACAACTCCTGCAGCACTACCAATCCAATTTGCCGTTTTTTCATTATCAAATAAGCAAAATCCTTAAAGATGTAAAGCTCTACATTGTGCCGATGGTTAATCCAGATGGAATTGAGCTTGTGCATCAAGGTATATATGAAAACCACCCATTTTTCCATTCTGTGTTAACTATTAATAAAGGGTCAAGACGCTTTGAACACTGGTCAAGTAATATAAGAGGCGTTGATTTAAACCATCAGTGGCCAGCTGGATGGGATGTAGAGGCCAAAGAAAGCCCTCAGGTTCCTTGGCCAAGACATTATAGCGGAAAAGCTCCGTTAACTGAGCCAGAAGCTAAGGCTGTCTACCATTTAACAAAAAAACAAAACTTTTCCTACGTGTTGGCATTTCATTCTCAAGGACAGGTGATTTATTGGGGCTATAAAAATCTAGAACCATCCAAAAGTAAAGAAATGGTTGAACAGTTGTCTCTTGTTAGTTCTTATGAGCCAGTCCGAACCGCTGATAGTGATGGCGGGTTTAAGGATTGGTTTATCCAGGAAACAGGACGACCCGGCTTTACAATTGAAGTAGGTGTCGGAACTAATCCACTTCCATTTTCAGCATTTTCAGAAATATGGTCAAATAATAGCTTATTGGCCTTAGAAGGGCTAGTCCTTTAAAAAACTTTGGAGATGACGTATAGTATTTGTTGAATACAGCTGCCGTTATATTGGGTGTTGTTCAAATAATTTACTATTCGCCATCTCTTTTGTTTTGTTTCTTTCGTAAATTAGATTCTTCTAATTCCTATAGGGATAAACTATTTATTTGTTTGAAACTTTGGTACAATTTAAATTAGGTAACTGGGTCATCTGATGACTTGATAAAATAAACGATAATATAAATCTAGTAATATATTAAATAGAGTTATTTTTAGATGTCGTTTTATTACGTGAAATGGAAGGACTGGGGAATGTGATTAAGCAAGTAAAACCAAAAAAAATATATGAGATCGTTGCTGAACAATTAACAGAACTGATTTTAAGTGGCGAAGTAAAGCCGGGGGATCGTCTCTCTTCAGTTCAGCAACTAGCAGAGGATTTTAACGTAGGAAGGTCTGCAATTAGGGAAGCTTTAAGTGCCCTAAAAGCAATGGGATATATTGAAATTCGACAAGGTGAAGGAACGTTTGTAAAGAAAGTTGACTTTGATGTGGCAACACAAATGATGCCTCAGATTTTACAAAAAGAAGATATTCGTCAGTTATTTGAAATTAGGAAGTTTAACGAAACCGGTGCAGCTTCACTAGCAGCTGTAAATCGTACGGAAGAGGATTTACTTGAACTAGAAGGCTTATTAGCAGAAATGAAAAAAGCTGAAGGTGATGGAGAACTAGGTGAAAAAGCAGATATAGAATTTCATATGGCAATTGTTAAAGCTTCAAAAAATGATATGCTATACAGATTAATGGCAACGATTTCAGAAACCATGCAAGAATCAATGCGGGAAGCGAGACAGCTATTTCTATATACAAATGACGAAAAAATGAAGCAATTGTATGATGAACATTTCGCTATTTTTCTTGCGATTAAGAATCAAGATTCAAGATTGGCCTATGACAAAATGTTAGAGCATATCGTCGGAGTAGAGGTTGAGTTGTTCTAGGAAAGGCGCAATTTCTGGTTAATTAGATAATTGCCATTCTAAAGATTTAAATGCTTATATCTTTTACTTAGGCTCTTTTCTAAAACATTGCTCCTGCGGTTACTCGTCGCACAAAAAAACTTGTTGCTTTTCAACCTGAAATAATTGGAAAAATTCCTTAGATGAAGATATTACCCAATAAATTTAGTAAGAAAAGAGCACTACTTACTAAATAAGTAGTGAAATCTTAGTAAGTGTGTGTAAAAATCCGGCTTTTGGGATTTTTACGAAAGCAACAAACTTTGCGAAAACAGCCTTTACTTAAAATGGATTCTGAATGTCGTATTGAAGAATGGTAATATAGAGTATAACGAGCTAAACTTAGAATAAGGAGATGACAGATGAGAAACTGGGAAGCGTTACTAAAGAAAATGGAGTTCTTCGTAGGCTTAACATCGGAGGAAATTAGACCCCTCTTGGTACAAGCTGTAGAAAAGATCTTTGATGATAAAGAAGTTTTGTTTTCTGAAGGGGACCAGCGTAATTATTTGTATGTATTAGGTAAAGGAACGGTCCTTATCAGTAAATTAAGTGAGGATGGCGAAGAATCTTTTATTAATGTATTAACAACAGGAGAGATTTTTCCTCATACAGGCTTTTTCGACGATCGACCATATCCAGGAACAGCAACTGCAAAGAAACAAGCTGAGGTATTAATGATACCGATTAGCGCCTTTGAACGATTTGTGGAGGCGCATCCGCATTTAGCATTTCGAATTATTAAAGAAATGAGTAAAAAGGTCTATTCCTTGCAACAAAAGTTAAATGAAATGCAGTCATTGAATGTAGAGGAACGATTATTATCAACGTTAAGACAAATGAACAATTTGTCTACATCAGAACTGATTCATTTAACACATCAAGAATTAGGCAACATTGTGGGTGCTTCAAGAGAAACAGTTACAAGGCAATTAAAAAAATTAGAACAGCAGGGAAGAGTCAAGATAAAAAAGGACCATATCCTACTTGTAGAAGAGTAAATAGACAAAAGTAAAAGCTTCCACAAGTGTGGAAGCTTTAAACTTAATTAATCAAATTTTAATGCGTCGCCGTCAAATGGCTCGTCAGCAACTTTGATTGAGTCTGTAGGACAGCCCTCAACACCATCAGCCATATCATCATATAGCTCTTCTGGTACTACTGCTGTTCCTTGATTGTCATCAAGAATTACGAATGCAATTCCGTCATCATCATAATCATAAAGATCTGGAGCTGCAGCTCCACATGCTCCACATGCGATACAAGTATCTTTGTCTACAATTGTGTATTTTGCCATAAACAAAAACCTCCCAAATTTTTGTGAAATATTAAAGGCCCTTTTACAAAATGAGTATGTATATTGGTAAAGATAAAACATTTTGAAAAGGAATTAATCTTTCTACTCATATTGTATAAATAAATTCGGTATATTTCAATAGGAAAATCTATTGAGAATGCTTATCATATAAGGGTTTTGGCAGCTTATAAGACTTTTTAACTGCAACTGTATAAACTTGGTATATAATTATATGGTTTTAAAAGTTTGAAAAAGTTGCCATATTGTTGATATTACTCACTTTTTAAGTTTAAGAGAAAATTCCATATCTTTTGAATTTTACATAGGGGCTGTTTACTTTGGACTATTTACAAATTATTTTTCTATTAATTTTAAAAAAATTTAATGGAAATAGAAGCGTTTTTGGTGCCTATCACATTTTAAAAGGGAAAAAAACCGCTCAAACTGTGCAAGATTGTCGCCTTTTTCACATCTCAACATTATTTGGTGTTTACAAACAACTAGAGAGATCGACCGCCCTAAAAGTAGTAAACCTACTCCTAGAAAAAGAATATTTGATTGATGCTGGTGAACAACGCTATATAGTGACAAAAAAAGGAGAAGAATTCTTACAAAGCAGATTAACTGAAGCCCCACTCCCAACTTACCTAAATGGTTTCATCTATAAAGATATTACGGATGTTTTTTGGACAAGAATGGTTTTACTAATTCAGTGTCTATCATTCCTTAAACTCAATCGTTCTGAATTCATACCGGTAAGTAAAGATGCCAGAACGCAAGCTTGGGTTAAAGAGAAACTGCAGAGTAGTGGCATGTCTCCTTCTCAGTTTGCGGATCGACTTTTTTTAGAGTTAGAAACGATGTTAAAACAGTTTTCTAATCTTGAAGCAACTATCTTTGTTTTACGACTAAGTGGAGTAAAACGTGTGGGTCTGACAATCGATCAGATTGCTCAGGAACTAAAAATAGAAAGTTTTTATACAAGGTTACTTTATATTGGAGTCATTCATGGGCTTATATCAAAGGTTTACGACCATCAAGATGAATTCCCGCTTATTTATAGTATTTTAGATCGAATCGAAACAACAAATCTCCTAACTGAAACGGCACAAAAAACGTATGCCTGTTTAGTAAGGGGGTTAAATATTGAGGAGATAAGTAGATTACGTTCTTTAAAACAAAATACAATTGAGGATCATCTTGTTGAAATTTGCTTAAACTATGAAGATTTCTCGATCGATTCTTTCGTTTCCAAAGAAATTCAAACAGAGATTTTAGCCGTCATGTCTGAACTTAAAACCAAAAGATTAAAAGAAATAAAAGACAAGCTTGGGCATACGATTACTTATTTTCAAATTCGTTTAATTTTGGCTAAGAGAGGTTTCTTAAATGAACGTTAAAAAAGCTTTATACAATTTCTTTAAGTTAACGTCATTCCGTACAGGGCAACAAGAGATAATTCATGATCTTTTAAGAGGTCAAGACGTCTTAGCAATGCTACCTACTGGTGCAGGGAAGTCATTGTGCTATCAGTTACCAGCTTTTATGCTACCTGGGTTAACTGTCGTAGTATCACCTTTACTTTCATTAATGGAGGATCAAGTTCAGCAGTTAAAAAGCAAAGGCTTAAAAAAAGTGATTGCTCTTAATAGTTTCTTAAGCTATGAGGAACGGGATTTAGCACTTCGCCAATTACATGAACAAAAGCTTATATATGTATCTCCTGAAATTTTACAGTCTAAATTTGTCATGGGTAAATTAAATAAACTAAAGGTCTCTCTGTTTGTTGTTGACGAAGCTCATTGTATTTCACAGTGGGGTCATGAATTTCGAACAGATTACCTAAAGTTGAAAGAAGCAAGGCATCAATTGGGGAATCCACCTTGTCTAGCCATTACAGCAACGGCTACTAAGGAGGTTCAAAAAGACATAACGGAGAAGCTTTCGTTAACAGATTATCAAACCCATATTTATAGTATGGATCGAGAAAATATTGCAATGGTTATCCATAGAGATGCGAATACTGTTCAAGAGAAAGTAGAAACACTTGTCACTTTTGTTCAGAAATTTCAAGGTCCGGGGATTATTTATGCTTCAACGAGAAATGGACGGAAGATTTAGTTAACGTCTTAAAAAGTAAAGGGATACAATGTATAGCTGCTTATCATGGTGGGATGAGTAATGAAGATCGCTTATTAATACAACAACAATTTCTTAATGATGAACTCCAATTAATTTGTTGCACAAGTGCTTTTGGCATGGGGGTTAACAAGCAGAATATCCGCTATGTTATCCACTTTCATTTTCCATTGCAGCTCGAATCTTATCTACAAGAAATAGGCAGAGCAGGGCGCGATGGAAAAAAAGCATTGCAGTTACTTTGTTTAGTGAGGAAGAATCTGTCTTACAATCTTCCTTAATTACGAGAGAATTTCCGAGCTTTCAGCAATTGAATGAAATCTCAAAATATTTACGGCTAAAAACAAACCAAGAACGTATAAATGAATTAGCGTTAATTAATGAAACTGGAATTACTGAAATCATGTGGAGGTTTATACGTTTTCATTTAGAGGAACAAGGTGTTATAGTTGACCTAAAATACTGTCCTGGAAATGATAGATTAAACGAGGCGTTTCAGCATATTAGTGAGAAAATTACAACAAGGATAAAATCAAAGCAAACTAAATTAACTTTATTTCAGGAATGGCTAAGAGAAAAAGAGTATTGTCGTAGAGAATTGGTTTTAAAGCACTTTGGGGAAAGTATAAGTGAAAAAAATGATCATTGCTGTGATATTTGTGGAGTAGAACTCGAAGGATATTTTGCTACAGAGAACTCATACAAAGAGTATCGTTTTCATTCATGGCAAACTGAACTAAAGAGTATATTCCATATATAAAAAGAGGTTGATATAGTATGAGGCAGGCTGATTTGATAAAAAAAATGACTGACAGGGAGATCTTGTTGAATTTATATATTACTCAGCTCTTCATGCTTGTAGTTGCATTAGTAGTTGGTTGGTATCTTTTTGAGAGCTGGAGTGACTTTTTTCGATTATTTAAGTGGGATCCCTTCTATATTTTTGTTCTTGGTGGTGGATCCGCCGTACTTATTATTCTATTTGAAATGGTTCTGGAGAAATATTTACCTAAATCTATGTTAGATGATGGCGGGATTAATGAGCGAGTTTTTCAAAATAGAAGTGTTCTTCACATCATTCTATTAGTCACTGTTATCGCATTTGCTGAGGAGATCCTTTTTAGAGGTGTTCTACAAACTCATTTTGGCATCATTCCCGCAAGTATACTGTTTGCCTTCATCCATGTGCGCTATTTATCAAAAATTGTTCTATTTGTTATTACGGTATGTTTAAGCTTTTATTTAGGGTGGCTTTACTTAATCACAGAAAATCTACTCGTACCAATTTTTACACATTTTACGATCGATTTGGTGCTGGGATGTATTTTACGCTTTCGTAAAAGAAAAAATCAGGTATAATTGCATTATAATAACTTTATGTAGTTTGATAGTTGAGGTGATAATGAGACATGCCATCAGACTTAAAAAAAGATCAGGCCGAGCAGCTGCGAAAGCATTTTGATGATGTTAAAGAAAATGTTAATAATGAGAATGAGGAAATCGACGTATTGAGCCTTCCTTCAAGGAAAGAGAAATATAAAAAAAAGACAGCAGAACCAGAAGTTAAGCAAAAAGAAATCGATGAAAAACGAAACAAGCGAAAAAAACAAAGAGTTAGGTTTCCGTTGGTAAGAATTTTATTGATGTTATTCTTCCTACTTGTTATTTTAGTACTTACATATCCAAGTTGGATTGAAAGGCTAAATTTATAATCTGGAATAATGGTATTAGATACTCTTATTGTAATAGGGGGATTTAATACTTTTTTGTTTACAGGAGTTTATTAAAATGGGACTTAAAATGATTTTTGAATTTTCTAATATTTATATTTACTTTAGTACGAATATGTAGTAAAGTAATAAATGTAAATGACCTCTTATTTTTCTCTCTTTGTGAAAGCTTTTATAAGCTTTCTTTTTTTTTAGGAAATTATGGATGCCAAGTTAACGTTGTACATTTTTGACCGTTTAAGAATGTACAAATTACATATCCTCTTTTTCAAGTGGTTATAATTCTGTATGAACGATCACTATTCTATCGACTGTTACGTGGTGTAAACGCATGTGGTTGAAGTTAGGATAGGTTCAAGTTGAAAAATAGTAAAGTATTCCGAACTTAGACCAAGTTCGGACTTGTTCAGGTTGAAAAATAGAAAAGTATTCCGAAACTAGTTTAACTGTTTTGAGTACTTGATTCTGGCACAAGCCTCATCGTCTCCTGAGGTTGCTTGTTAGTAATAAGCAGGGAAAAAGTATACATTTTCCTAGGGAAAAGCACACTTTATTTTTCCTAGGCCGCTAGCGCTTTTCTAATTTAGATTTCATTTGAGAAGTTTTGTAACATCCTTTTAATGTAAAATTGATTGAAAATTAAAATTATTTCCTTTATAATAATAACAAGAAAACGCTTACGTTCCATTCAAATAATCAATGTTCTATAGATTAATAATTAAACATTCTATTTTTGTAATGTAGTAACTATTTCTTAGCTAACAAAAATAACCTGCAAGGAGTGATCAGTATGACTTTAACGAAGCTTAGGAACAAGACGGTAATTACTGATGATGATCTTGGATATAATCAACGGATAGGGATGCCTATTGAGGTTTTTTGTTTAGACAGAAAACAAACAATTGCCTTTGGAAAAATTCAATCATTTACAGATTGTCAAGTTTGTATAAATGGTAATCATTATAGTCGAGACCAATATGTTCTATTTGGTTTTCCTGCTCAATTGCCATAAATAATAAGGATGGAGCTGACTTGAGTGTCGGCTCCATCCTTATTATTTATGAAATAAATTAATATCTTGGCTATCTTTAAGATACTTAAATACTTTATAGCGTTCCTGTAATTCTTCCTGAGTCCTCCAAAATTCGTAACTTCTATCCATAATATCTTCTCTTATCTTATCAACATCTTTTTCTGCTTTATCAAATTTTCGTTTAAAGTGAAACATTGAATAAATTAAAAAAGCAAGAATGCCTAGGAGGGTGACAATAATGATGTCACTCACTATAAACGTTAAGGCAGAACTACCAAGACCACCAGTTACTTTCATTTTATAATAGAAATACCCTGCAAAAATTAGTATGACAAAAATTGTGAAACCGCCAATAAAATTAAGGGTTGTTTGCATTTTATTTTCTTTTTCCTTTTTTTTCATTAGCGATAGCAGTGTGGCTTTTGATAGATCAGTAATATTTATTTGCTTTAAAAACTCCTCTAACTCCTTCATCTCATCACCTCACATCTTCTTTATGGCCGCTCCGGTAACCATTAATGCTTTATAAGAAGAACCACCTTTAATTACATATTTATTATTAAGTTTAAGAAATAGTACAAGTTATTTTTCAATTAATGTTTTTGTGAAGAGTGTTGTTTTTGGGGTTACTACGATTCCAAAAGCTAAAGTTGACCCTCATTATGAGAGATCCAAATGTAGGCAGGAATCGAGTGTAGTAACCCTAAAAAAATGTTATCAGAAAGTTCATGTTATTTAAACTTTTTAAAAATAGTTAACAGTTATTGAAAGCGTTTTCAAGCACTGTATAATAGAAGTATGGAAAAAAATAGTGCCATTCCCTTAAGGTCAAATAACTAATAGGGAGAATACTGAATCTGTGATTACTCTGTGAGAGCTAGAAAAGTATTTGGAGAAAGGTGCTTAGGTAAGTAGGAAGTTGTACTTTTCTTGAAAGGGGGAGGAAGATGGATCATAAAAAAAGGATAAAAATCTTAACAGGTCATTTTGGTAGTGGAAAGACAGAGATCTCAATAAATTTAGCGATAAAAGAAGCGAAGCAATTTTCAAAAGTGGCCTTAAATGATCTTGATGTGATAAACCCATATTTTAGATCGAGAGATGTTGGGGAGCATCTTAAGGAATTGGGTGTTGAGCTTATAGCTCCTAAAGGAATTTTAGCACAGGCAGATCTACCAATTGTTTCACCAGAAATTTATCGAGTCTTACAGGATAAATCCTACCGTGTAATCATTGATGTAGGTGGCGATAAAGATGGAGCCACAGCATTAGGGCAATATTATCATCACTTAAAAGATGAAGATTACGAGCTTTTATTTGTTATTAATACGAATCGACCTTATGTAAGTTCAGTAGAGGGTGTAATAAATACAATTCGCGAAATTGAATCTGTATCAAGGCTAACAGTCACAGGTTTAATAAATAATACAAACCTAGGAAGTCAAGAAACGACTGCAGCTAATCTTCTACAAGGTATAAAAGTTTCCGAGGAAGTAAGTGAAAGATTAAATATACCATTTTTATACACAACATTGTCAGATAATATTAGCGACCCTGAGGAGTTTGAAGCATTTACTAATATAAACTATATAAAGCGTTTCATGACTTTACCATGGGAAAAATAAGGAGGAGAGAGAAACGATGGAGAAGAGAGTCATTTTTAATGAAGATATTTGCAAGGGCTGTGCGCTTTGCGTAAATGTTTGTCCACAAGATATTATCAAAATCTCTGAAACTATTAATTTAAAAGGCTATCATCCGGCGTATGTTGAAGATCAAGAGGCGTGCACTAGCTGTACAGCATGTGGTCGAATTTGTCCGGATGGAGTTATCACTGTATATCGTCCGATAGAGAGAAAAAACGCCTCATAAAAAAGAGGGAAATAGAATGAACTTTAGAGGGGAGAAAAAGACAATGACAAAGGTATTAATGAAGGGGAACGAGGTCATTGCCGAAGCAGCAATTCACTCTGGCTGTAAATACTTTTTTGGATATCCGATTACACCACAGAGTGAACTTGTTGCGTACATGGCTAGGCGCTTACCAGAAGTAGATGGTTTATTTTTACAAGCAGAAAGTGAAGTTGCTGCAATCAACATGGTCTATGGGGCCGCATCAGCTGGAGTTAGAGTGATGACGTCATCATCAAGTCCAGGTTTTAGTTTAAAGCAAGAAGGGATTTCTTTTTAGCTGGCGCAGAGCTTCCAGCGGTTCTCGTTAATATTGCTAGAGGAGGTCCAGGGTTAGGAAATATCCAACCATCGCAATCAGATTACTTTCAAGCAACGAAAGGTGGTGGGCATGGAGACTACAATACTCCAGTCCTAGCACCTAGTACCCTTCAAGAAATTGTAGAATTAACTGAAGTGGCTTTTGATTTAGCTGACCAGTATCGTACTCCTGTCATTTTGATGGGAGATGGTATGCTCGGTCAAATGATGGAGCCTGTAGAGTTTTCTGATCATGAGTTGAAGGAACCAATAAAGAAAGAATGGGCAACCACTGGTACGAGGGGAGATGGGCCACCACGGGTAATTACCTCCTTGCAGTTAAATGATATTAACTTAGAGAATCACAATTATACATTACAGAAAAAATATGAAGAAATTAAGCAAAACGAGGCACGCTTTGACACATACAGAACCGAAGATGCTGAATATTTCGTAGTTGCCTATGGCACAGTCTCGCGAATTTGTAAAAATGTTATTGATGCTGCAAGAAAACAAGGGATTAAGGTTGGGATGATCAGACCGATAACTTTGTGGCCATTCCCAGAACAACCATTTGTTGAATATCGCGAACTGGCAAAATCATTTCTAACAGTAGAAATGAATACCGGGCAGATGGTAGAAGATGTTCGCCTAGCTGTAAACGGGAGAGCTCCTGTTTCATTTTTTGGTAGAACAGGCGGAGTAATTCCAAGTCAATCAGAAATCTTGGAAGCTATTATCAATTTAGCAGGGGGGGAGCAGTAATGAAGGTCGTTTTTCAAAAAACGTTAGGTCTACAAGATAAGGAGACCCACTACTGTCCAGGGTGTACTCATGGAATCATCCATCGTTTAGTGGGAGAAGCTTTAGAGGAATTGGATGTTATTGAGGACACAATCGGTGTTGCCTCTGTTGGTTGTTCAGTACTTTCCTACGAATATTTTAATTGTGATATGACCCAAGCGGCACATGGTCGTGCTCCTGCTGTAGCAACAGGAATCAAACGTGTCGTCCCTAAGAATAGGATTGTCTTTACGTATCAAGGAGATGGTGATTTAGCTTCGATTGGAATGGCTGAAATTATCCATGCTGCGGCTAGGGGTGAGCACTTCACCGTTATCTTTGTGAATAACGCGACTTATGGTATGACCGGGGGGCAAATGGCTCCAACTACTTTAATTGGCCAAAAAACTGCAACGACACCATTAGGAAGAGATGAAAAAATTCAAGGAGCTCCGATCCGCGTCTCGGAAATGTTAGCTACGCTTGACAGTGTAGCCTATATTGAGCGAGTGTCGACGCATAATGTTGCTAACATCATGAAAGCAAAAAAGGCAATTAAAAAGGCGTTTACTTATCAAAAAGAAGGAATTGGTTTTAGCTTCGTTGAAGTTCTTTCCACCTGTCCAACGAATTGGGGACTAGATCCTGAGGAAGCTTTAAAATGGGTAGAAGATGAAATGGTTGCTTATTACCCGCTGGGAGTTAAGAAAGATCGGGGAGGCGCTAATTAATGTTACATGAGATCATAATTGCAGGTTTTGGTGGTCAAGGAGTCATGTCAATGGGGCAGTTATTAGCTTATGCAGGGATGATTGAGGACCTTCACGTGTCGTGGTTACCATCCTATGGACCTGAACAACGTGGTGGAACCGCTAATGTCTCGGTAATTATTAGTGATGAGCCTGTTGGGTCACCAGTCATTCAAAATCCCACTGTTGCAATTGTTTTAAATAAACCTTCTTTCCAAAAATTTGAGCAAACAGTACGACCAGGAGGAGTACTCATTGTTAATAAGTCAATTATTGATTTAAAGAGTACTCGTGAAGATATAACAATTATTGAAGTACCTGCTACTGAAATTGCAACCGAAATCGGTAGTGTTCGTGTCGCAAACTCAGTCATTTTGGGAGCTTTTCTAGAATATTCTCGAGCCGTTTCCAAAGAGTCTGTAATCGAATCGCTTAAAAAAGTTTTGTCGGAAAGAAAGCAATACCTAATCCCAGCTAACGAAGAAGCCTTAAATAAAGGTGGGGCATTAGTACAAAGGATTCATTTAAATAAATCAGCAATTTAAATCTGAAAAGGGTGGCTAAAAAGCTTTAGTTCATCCTTTTCCACCATATAATATTTTTGGGGGAAATTAAGCACCGAGGCATCATTTGACTAACTCTACGATTAGTTTAAACAGAATAGTAAAATTCCTCATTTTTCGTTAAAATGGAAAGTGTTGGAGTAGATATATTGTTTTCTTAGTTTGTAAATGAAAAAATACCTAGGGGGCTGTAAAAATGAAGGAAGTAAAATCGGACATAGAAATTGCTCAAGAATGTACAATGAAACCAATTGAAGAGATTGTTGAACAATTAAATGTTGCAAAAGATGATTGGGAGCCTTACGGAAAATATAAGGCGAAAATATCCCTTGATGTTCTCGATCGCCTACATAACAAGGAAGATGGTAAAGTTATTTTAGTTACGGCAATTAGTCCAACACCTGCTGGAGAAGGGAAATCGACAGTAACAGTAGGCCTTGGTCAGGGCTTATCTAGAATTGGCAAAAATGCTATTATCGCATTAAGAGAACCATCTTTAGGTCCTACGATGGGTATTAAAGGTGGCGCAGCAGGTGGTGGCTATTCTCAGGTAGTCCCAATGGAGGATATTAATCTTCACTTTACAGGTGATTTTCATGCAATTACAACTGCGCATAATGCGTTAGCTGCATTACTTGATAACCATATTCACCAAGGTAATCATTTGAATATTGATGTTAGACGAGTTGTTTGGAAACGAGTCGTTGATTTGAATGATCGAGCGCTTAGACAAGTAGTGATCGGTCTTGGTGGTCCGATTCAAGGGGTGCCACGTGAAACCGGCTTTGACATAACGGTTGCTTCTGAAATTATGGCAATCCTCTGTTTGGCTAATAACCTACAAGACTTAAAGGAACGACTTTCAAAAATAGTAGTAGCATATAACTTTGAGCAGCAGCCGGTAACAGTAAAGGATTTAGGAGTTGAAGGTGCGTTAACCTTATTGTTAAAAGAAGCTCTTAAGCCAAACCTAGTACAAACGCTAGAAAATACACCAGCAATAATTCATGGTGGTCCTTTTGCTAATATTGCTCACGGTTGTAACAGTATCATCGCGACAAAAATGGCAGCAAAGCTTGGGGATTATGTCGTTACAGAAGCAGGTTTCGGGGCAGATTTAGGTGCCGAGAAATTCTTAAATATAAAAGCAAGATATGCCAACATCAAACCAAGTTTAGTTGTTGTCGTTGCGACAATTAGAGCTTTGAAAATGCATGGTGGTGTTCCGAAAGATGAACTTAAGAATGAGAATGTTGCTGCATTAGAGCGTGGGATTGACAATTTACTTAAACATATTGATACAATTAAAGCCTTTGGTTTACCACTTGTAGTAGCAGTAAATAAATTTATTACAGATACTGATGAAGAAGTGGCGAAATTACAAGAACTTTGCAAAGAACATGGTGTTGAAGCAGTTCTTGCTGAAGTATGGGCCAAAGGTGGCGAGGGTGCAGAAGCGTTAGCACAAAAGTGTGTGTCATTAATTGAAGAAGAAGAAAATAAATTCGAGCATCTTTATCCGTTAAATATTTCAATTAAAGAAAAAATTGAAACAATCGCTCAAAAGGTATATGGTGCAAGCGGAGTCGATTTCTCTCCTAAAGCCAAAAAGCAAATGACGCAATTTGAAAAAGAAGGTTGGGGGGAGTTGCCAATTTGTATGGCAAAAACCCAGTACTCCTTATCCGATAACCCAGCTCTTCTTGGTCGACCACAAGGATTTACAATTACGATTCGTGAATTACGTCCTTCAGTAGGAGCAGGGTTTATCGTCGCATTAACAGGTGATGTCATGACGATGCCAGGGCTACCAAAACAGCCAGCGGCATTACGCATGGATGTATCAGAAGACGGGAAAGCAATCGGATTATTTTAAACATAACGAAGAAACGAACTAGATTAAGTTCGTTTCTTTTTTTTAGATAGCTAAGCACAGATTAGTAAACTCGGGGTCTCTAAGGTCTCGAAAAATTCCTTAGATGAAGATATCACCCGATTAATTGAGTAAGAAAAGAGCAGTACTTACTGAATAAGTAGTGAAATCTTAGTATTTACTTAAACAACAAACTTTGCGAAAACAGCCTTTCTAATAGATTTGCTATTAGCTCTTAGGTCGTAACCAAGCGAATGCTTGGTTCTTCACGCTTTTCGTGGAGCTTCTGAGAATAAATAAGCCATCGGGAAAAAAATATATTTCCAATGGCATATTTATTTTCAAAAGACGACCTAAAAGCAAAAAGAGTTTACGAAAACAGCAAAAGAAAAAGAACTATTGAGTAAAAAACAAATCAATTAATATATTGAAGGATAGTTAAATATCATATAATAATCACTATTCCAGGGTAAGGAGTCTAACATGAAAAAAAGAATAGTTTTGTTAATCATCGGATTTTGGTGCTTAAAAAAGTCTCTTAGTATGTTTCCTTCCTTTGAACAATATAGATTAGATATTATTTTACAAGTATTACTTTTTGAACCATTTAAATTGTTAGGAGCAACCGTTCTTTATATCCTAGGTTTTTTAGCCATTGCAAGGGTGATCAAAAGAATATATGAGCAGATTATGGTTTCAAATAGCATCAAAAAAGAATTATTATGGATTATTGTTATCGGTTTACTATTTTTGTACATTAGTTTAGAAAGTGTTCTAGCTACTTTGGTGTCAGTCGGATTTTCGCTTTTTTATGGTATAATGGATGCTAACATTCAACGGAAAAGTCGTTATTTTAATAGCTAAAAAATGAGGAGAGATAAATGTGGGAGTCATCGTTTTAATTATGGCTATAGGTATTAGTTTGTTGTTTTATATGTGGCTAGAAGGAAAAAAAGACAAGATAACCTATACAGAGCTTGCATACCCTAGTCTTCCAAAAAACTTCTCTGGAATAAAGCTTTTTTTTATTTCTGATATACATCAGCGTGAGGTTAGTGAATTAATCTTAGACGAGATTAAAGGAAAGATAGATTTCATCATTATTGGTGGGGACCTGGCTCAAAAAGGGGTCCCTTTTTCACGAATCTCGAAAAATTTAAAAGCACTGACTGCAATTGCTCCGACATATTTTGTCTGGGGTAATAATGATTATGAGTTACATCGTTTAGAATTTGAAAAGTTGTTAAAAGACTCAGGAGTCACACCTTTAGTAAATCAATCAATCGTTATTAGGGATGGAAGCGAATCAATTTACCTAGTTGGGGTTGACGATTATGGGAATCATTTGGCTAATCTAGATAAAGCTTTAGAAGATTACGATAATGGCTTTCAAATTCTAATAAGTCATAATCCCGATATTAGAAAAGAAATACGTTGTAATCATCAAATAAAGCTGATTCTTAGTGGTCATACTCATGGTGGACAAATAAGAGTATTTGGTTGGGGAATAGCTGAAAGAGGTGGGATTAAAAAGTTAGATAAGGACATGTTTCTTGTAATTAGTAACGGTTATGGAACGAATTGGCTACCATTAAGGTTAGGTGCCCCAGCTGAGGTTCACGTGATCACATTAAAAAAAGGGTAACTTGTTTCACAAAGGTTATACAAATTTTACACAAGAACCCTTTTATGTATATACTATTTAAAGCTAGTCTTGTTTCAATAGTGTTTGGGGGCTAAGGTTATGGCAGATGATAAAGCAAAATATAATATAAAAGCAATTTCAAATATGTTAGGAATTCAACCAGGAACTTTGCGTGCTTGGGAACGAAGATATAATATTATTGAACCAATTCGCAATGAATCTGGACATCGATTATACTCTGACGAACATTTGGCAATTTTACGTTGGTTACTCGATAAAGTAAATAAAGGGTTTACGATTGGACAAGCTGTAGGACTCTTAGAAAAAGGTAGTGTGAATTTAGAGTCGCAAGTTGAGACACAGCAAACAAATCGATTACAAACGTATGCTGCTGAATTACGTGGTAGCTTATTAGGGTTCCAAGAATTAAGAGCAAATGCCATTCTAGATGAGGCATTTAGTATGTTTTCGGTGGAGAAAGTTCTTCTTGAAATAATTGCTCCTGTTCTTATTGAGATTGGCTCATTATGGGAAACTGATAATATTACGGTAGCTCATGAACATTATGCATCCCAATATTTAAGAACGAGAATTGGCATGATTTTTAACAGTCTCCAAGTTGATCCGTTGTTACCTAAAGCAATCGCTGTATGTGGACCAAACGAACGGCATGAGCTTGGTTTATTAATGTTTACCTTATATTTGCGAAAAAAGGGTTTCGAAGTTATTTACTTAGGGACAGGTGTCCCTAGCAAAGATTTAGAACAAGTAGTGAATGAGGTAAAGGCAAAGTATCTTTTCTTATCTTGTACCATCGCAGAAAATTTAACGGAAACTATAGGGGTAATTCGTGATCTACAGAAACTAGAACCAAATTTAAATATTGGTTTAGGTGGGCATGCGGTTAAGATGTTACCTAAACGTAAACAAATAGAATTTAGCGAAAATCTTGTTGGACAAACAATTGATGAGTGGGATAATTGGTTAAAAAATAGATTCGGAAAAATGTAACAGAAGGCAAAATGATATAAAAATGAATGAACCTATTGGCACTTTTTTTCATATCTTAATATTACCTATCAATAGAGAAAGTTAGTTATGAACTGTAGAGGCTTTTAAGCCATATTTACCCAGAGTGAAAAATGAAAAAAACGAAGGTTGTCTACTGACGAAAAGCCAAGTTTTTTCTAACTGTGTAAAAAGGAGGGAAATACTATGCGCTTAGAAAGGCTTAATTATGATAAAATAAAAATCTTTCTTACCTTTGATGATCTCAGTGAACGAGGCATTACTAAAGAAGAAATGTGGCAAGATATCCCAAAGGTTCATCAGCTTTTCAGGGATATGATGCTTGAAGCTAGTGATGAACTAGGGTTTGAAGCTGATGGACCGATTGCTATAGAAGTGTTTTCACTACCAGCTCAAGGGATGGTTGTGATCGTCACAAAATCCAAAAAAGATGATGATATAGACGAAGAATTCGATGATGGGTTTATTGAAATGCAAGTAACGTTAGATGAAAGTGAAGAAATTATTTATGAATTTCAAAGTATCGAGGATGTTATTTCTTTATCGCCAAGATTAATAGGTTTTGGTGTACCTACAGGAAGCTTACTACATTTTGAAAACCACTATTTCTTAACATTTGAAGAAAAAGACTTATTTGGAGTCGATATGGATGCGTTTATTGCCCTTCTATCCGAATACGGCAATCCATCGACGATTACCATTTATCGATTAGTTGAATACGCTAAAGAGATTATTGAATGTAACGCGATTGAAAAAATATATCAAACTTTTTATAAATAAATGAAAAACCTCAACTAGAGGTTTTTTCTATTTTGTAGTAGACTGTAATTGATTTTTTAAGCGACAATGTTATCATATAGTAGACTTAAGACAATAAAGTTTGTAATGGTTCTGCCTAGTTTGTCTGTAAGTATGTTCACGTAACAAATTTGTGTTTTGTATAAAGTGTTAAACATAAAATAAGTTATTTTTAAATATTATTTACGACAAGAGCATTCTGTAGAAAAGACACAATTTCCTACTAGGCGAATATACTAATTTACATAACTCAGATGTGGGAGTGATTTATAAAAATGAAAATTTGCGTGCTTTATGGTGGGACATCTGCTGAAAGAGAAGTATCGTTATCGAGTGGAAAAGGAATAATTGAAGCGTTAAAGAAAAAAAACCATGATGTGATTGGAATCGATTTTCAAGGGTCAAAAGATTGCTTACAAAAAATCATGAATTTAGATGTTGATCTTTTTTTTATTGGCTTACATGGTCGACTTGGAGAAGACGGTAGAATTCAAGGAATGTTAGACTTATTGCAAATCCCATATGTTGGCTCAAATGTACTTGGTTCTGCGTTAGCAATGGATAAGGCTAGATCGAAAAAAATGTTTGCTCTAAAAGGAATTCGAGTGGCAAATGAGAAGCTCGTTGAAAAGCATTTATTCATTGAAAAGGACTTTTCTCATGAATTAGCTTATCCTGTTGTAGTTAAGCCGAATCATGAGGGTTCAACCATTGGATTAACGATTGCAAAAAATGAAACGGAACTAATGGATGGGATTAAGTCAGCGTTTATACACGATGATGTTGTCCTTTTAGAAGAGTTTATTTCAGGTCAAGAGGTAACAGTAGCAGTAATGGGCAATAAGGGTGATGTGAAAGCACTACCAGTTGTAGAAATCGTTCCGAAAAATGCGTATTATGACTATGAGTCTAAATACGCACCTGGCATGAGTGAGCATATTGTTCCTGCTAGAGTTAGTGATGAGATTACTAAATTATTACAAGAACAAGCTGTTCTCGCGCATATTGCATTAGGTTGCGATGTCTATTCTCGAGTTGATTTCATTGTTCCACATAATGGGGAGAAGCCGGTCATTTTAGAGGTTAATACTTTACCTGGAATGACACCGACAAGCCTTTACCCTGATGCTGCTAGAGAGATTGGTTTGTCTTATGAAGATATGATTGAAAAGTTAGTTCAATTATCCTTAAAAAAATAATCAATGAAAAATAGAAGAAGGTACCTAAATATGACATGTGGGTACCTTTTTCTATTTGATTATAGCTTTTTGGTTTAATCCACACTGAAAATTTTGCTTTTCCTACATAGATGGTTACAAGGAAGAGAATATTTATTAATATGGACTCGGAGGTAAAAATGATCTGGGTTACTTAAGGGTACGTCATTTTAGTAAAAACGCTTTTTATGGAACCTGACTTGAAAACAGATAAATTTGAAAAAGTAAATAGCAAAAACCAAAAAAATATTTCTCAGAAATGTGAAAGTATAGTGGAAAAAATCGGCGTAATTCATTATAGTTATACTTGTAAGTGCTTTCATATAAAACAGAGATAGAGAAAAAATTAGAGGTGAAAATCATGGGAAGCAACACTGATAATAATCATGAATCTACAGATGTTTTAAAATCAACACAAACTGTAATTAAGCTTGCACTAGATAAGTTAGGTTATTCAGACGAAGTATATGAACTAATGAAAGAACCATTAAGATTGTTAACAGTTCGAATTCCGGTTCGAATGGATGATGATTCGATTAAAATATTCACAGGATATCGTGCTCAACATAATGATGCGGTTGGTCCTACAAAAGGTGGCGTTCGTTTTCATCCGAATGTTTCAGAAAAAGAAGTAAAGGCACTCTCAATCTGGATGAGTTTAAAGGCGGGGATTGTTGATTTACCTTATGGTGGTGGAAAAGGTGGAATTATTTGTGATCCACGTGAAATGTCGTTCCGTGAACTTGAACGCTTAAGTCGTGGATATGTACGAGCTATAAGCCAGATCGTAGGGCCAACGAAAGATATTCCTGCACCAGATGTTTTCACAAACTCACAAATCATGGCTTGGATGATGGATGAATATAGCAGAATTAAAGAGTTTGACTCCCCTGGTTTTATTACAGGTAAACCAATTGTACTAGGGGGTTCACACGGTAGAGAATCAGCAACGGCAAAGGGTGTTACAATTTGCATTCGTGAAGCTGCGAAAAAGAGAGGCATCTCGATTGAGGGAGCTCGGGTAGTTATTCAAGGATTTGGTAATGCTGGTAGCTTTTTGGCAAAATTTATGCACGATGCTGGAGCAAAAGTAATTGGTATTTCAGATGCATATGGTGCTCTTCATGATCCAGAAGGATTAGACATTGATTACTTACTAGATCGTCGTGATAGCTTTGGAACAGTGACAAAACTATTTAAAGATACAATAACGAATAAAGAGTTATTAGAATTAGATTGCGACATTTTAGTTCCTGCAGCAATCGAAAATCAAATCACAGAAGAGAATGTAAATAACATTAAAGCAAAAATAGTTGTAGAAGCAGCCAATGGTCCAACAACATTGGAAGCAACGAAGGTTTTAACTGAGAGAGGAATTCTTCTTGTGCCAGACGTATTAGCTAGTGCTGGTGGCGTGACTGTTTCATACTTTGAATGGGTGCAAAATAACCAAGGTTTCTATTGGACAGAAGAAGAAGTTGAAGAGAAGCTGGAAAAGGTAATGGTTACCTCATTTAATAATGTATATAACCTTTCAGAATCCCGTAAGGTTGATATGCGCTTAGCCGCCTATATGGTCGGTGTACGAAAAATGGCAGAAGCTTCACGTTTTAGAGGTTGGATCTAAATTACTGTACAATAAAGCGAGACTGCAAAATTAATTGCAGTCTCGTTTTTTAGGTGTGCGTCTCTAACAAAACGCTCGTAACTAGATGGGGTTTTACCTTATTTTTAGTCTTTGTTATAATAACAGAGAAATCATATAAAAGGTTGTGGGCCAATGAAAAAAGTTGTGTTATTAGCCACTGGAGGAACGATAGCAAGTAAGCCTAATAAGGAAGGTAGACTAGTCGCCGGGGAACTAACAGGAAATGAATTAGCAAAGATATGTGGGATACCAAATGATATAGAAGTAGAAGTAATCTCTATTCTGCAAAAGCCTAGTATGCACATTACCATTGAGGATTTGGTGGATATTAAGGTTAAGATTGAACAAATTTTTGAGGACAAGGCGGTTAATGGAGTGGTGATCACTCATGGGACTGATTCCCTAGAGGAGACTGCCTACTTTTTAGATTTAACCGTAACAGATGATCGCCCAGTAGTCATTACTGGCTCTCAACGGTCTCCAGATGAAATCGGGAGCGATTCATTTATAAATTTACGACATGCCATTTACACTGCGTGTAATGATCAACTTATCGGTGTCGGAACGGTTGTTGTTTTCAATGAACGTATTTTTGCTGCTAAATATGTAAAAAAAGAACATGCCTCAAATATCCAAGGGTTTAATGCATTTGGATTTGGTTATCTAGGAATTATTGACAATGATAAAGTCTATTTATATCAAAAACCGACAACAAGAGAAGTATATCAAATTGTAAATCGAAAAGACTTACCTACAGTAGATATAATCAAGAGCTACCTAAATGCCGATGATAAATTTATCCGGGCTGCGGTTGCTGCCAATGTAAATGGAATTGTCCTTGAAGGAACAGGGAGAGGACAAGTTTCGCCATTAATGATGAACGCGATAATTGAAGCAGTACATAGTGGAATTACTATTGTTATTACGACAGCGAGTGAGGAAGGCTATGTGTATCCGACGTATGAATATCTTGGTAGTGCCTATGATCTTTATAAAGCTGGAGTTATTTTAGGTGGAGATTTGGATAGCAAAAAAGCGCGAATAAAGTTATTTGTTTTGCTATTGGCCAATGAAAATATTGTCGGTAAATTCCAATAGGAAGTACAAAAACTTCGTTGCTACATGATGATTTTCTCTATACTTAGACGTGAAAAGTCAGTTTATTATTAAGGTCACGAATTTTGAAAACAGCCTTACCGAAAGCATAGACCATTCTATGTTTTCGGTAAGGCTGTTTTCGTAATTGTGTTGTGAACTACCCGCCACTTAATTTTCTAACGAAAATTTGAAGTGGGGGCTTCCTAAGTAAAGACACCTAATGGTATCTAATTGATTAGGCAATCCCTGTCGTCCCGACAGTTAATCGTAATGCTTCATTACGAAGATTCATTCCTGCGTTTACATCTCTTTGGTGATAGCTCTTACATGATGGACATTCCCATTCACGTAACGCCAGATGTTTCACGTCTTTATTCTTGTAGCCACAACACGAACACAGCTGACTACTTGGGAAGTTTTTAGCGACTACTACTACTTGTTTGCCATACCACCTTGCTTTGTATTCAAGCATTTGACGAAATTGATGCCATGAAGCTTCACTAATGGCCTTGGAAAGGTTTTTATTCTTTGCCATGTTTTGAACCGAAAGATCTTCCATCCCTATGATGTCGTGGTTTTTGACAAGAATGGTTGAAAGTTTGTGTAGGAAGTCTGTACGAGCGTTCGTAATCTTTTCATGAATCAGAGCGACCTTTTTTCGTTGTTTGTACCAGTTCGATGAACCGATGCTTCGTCTGGAAAGGATTTGTTGAGCCTTTACTAATTTTTGTTCAAGCGAATGAAACCACCTCGGATTTTGATAGATAGTACCATCCGAAAGAGTCGCAAAAGCTTTAAGATCGACATCGATACCGACAGATGAATAGGTTTCAGGCAGCTTTTCGACCTTTGTTTCTACTAAAATACTAATGAAGTATTTACCACTTGGATTGCGCCGAATCGTCGCATTTATAATTCGCCCGTTCACTTCACGACTTTTCGCAAAACGAACGAGTCCTAGTTTTGGTAACTTGATGCAACGATCCAAAACCATGATGTTCCCATTGGTTTGTTTTGTTGTGTATGTCTGAACCTTGTTCTTCTTTGACTTAAACCGAGGCGCTTTGGCTTGTTTTTTGTAGTAGCGAGTATACGCATTATTTAAGTTTTCTACGGATTTTTGGAGAGAAATACTATCAACTTCTTTTAGAAATGGGTACTGTTTCTTTAACAAACGAACCATTTTTACCGAGTCGTATTTTTAAAAGAATTCACCTTTCCAAGCATTTGTAGGAAGCTGCCCGGATTGCTTCATTTCTTCCACGATGTACCAATAGGCATCTTTCTGTTTTTGCTTGGCAAGGAAGAAGTTAAACACGAAACGCGCACTTCCAATGGTTTTATTGATAAGCTCTAGTTGTGACTTTGTTGGGTAGATACGAAATTTATAGGCTTTCTTAACAACCATATTTTTCACCTCACTCTCTAACCATATTATACCACAAAATAAGATCGTATGTTCTGTTTTTGAAAAAAATAGCCATTCATCCCCCACATACTCGTAAACTCCTTGAAGTTGGGGGTCTTCTGGCCAAAAATGATAAATTCGGGAGAACTTTGTTATTTTTTTACTTCTCATCTGAAAACAAAACATGTTACGATTGGGGAATAGAAAGAAAAGAAGGAAGGTAGCTAAAGATAATGTTTAGTATCATTTTTGCAAGTTTGGCTCCTAGTCTATCTCTACTTTGTTTTTTTTATCTAAAAGATAAATACAATTCTGAGCCCCTTGGAATGGTATTACGAAGCTTTATCTTTGGGGTTTTATTAGTATTTCCTGTCCTTGTAATCCAATATGCCTTTAAGGAAGAAGGGTTATTATTAACCCCGATTTCACAGGCTTTTATCTCTGCTGGGTTATTTGAGGAATTTTTTAAATGGTTTATTTTATTTTATATTGCCTATAAACACGCCGAATTTAATCAGCACTATGATGGGATTGTTTATGGAGTGAGTGTTTCTTTAGGCTTTGCGACAATGGAAAATGTCTTTTATTTATTAGCTTATGGTGTTGATCAAGCGTTTGTCCGTGCTTTATTGCCAGTCTCAAGCCATGCTTTATTTGGGGTTATAATGGGTTATTATTTAGGAAAGGCAAAATTTAGTCATCAAAAACAGAGGAGAAAGCTCTTGGTACTCTCTTTTATCATCCCTTGGTTATTACACGGTACGTATGATTATATTCTATATGTTCAACGATACTGGGTGTACATGATGCTACCGTTTATGATTTTTTTATGGTGGTTGGCCTTAAAAAAAGTAAAGCTAGCTAATAAAACAACCTCAAAAAAACTCTCGGGAAAGTGAAAAAAATCTACTAGAATGGGCATAAATAGGTAGAGGACATTGATTAATAATGAGGTGAGGGCGTTGTTTCAAACAAAACAAAGATATAAAGTAACTGTTAGATGTCATGATTGTGGTGAGAAGTTTATTTTGCGAGGAAAGTTAAATAAAGAGGGGAATTATGAAACTGGATTTAAACGTTGTATATGTGGAAATGAAGAAACTTTACAAGTAGATGCAAGACTTGAATAAAAATGTTTGCAATTATTTTAAAAATAGTGTACTTTAATAATCACATAATTAAAAATTTTAACAATTCTTATCGTGAGAGATGGAGGGACGTGGCCCTATGAAATCTCAGCAACCAGCCTAAAAGGTCAGGTGCTAAATCCATCAAGTGGTTTTCAAGCTTGGAAGATAAGAAGGAGCCTACTGTATTCAGCAACTTCTTCTTAATTTTAGGAAGAAGTTTTTTTTATACTTAGATCCCTCTTATTAAAGCAAATCTGAACTGGTTTAAGGATGAATGAAAACGTAGTAAGGGTGGTCAAGAGATACTAGGTGGTGCATGTTAAACAGCTTTTTTGCGAGAACAGCCTATTAAAATTATTTAATAGTTAAAACGGTAACAGGAGAAGGAGAGTCAGCAATGGGTTATAAGCATTTGGAAACTGATTTAGTTCAACTAGGAAATAGAAGTGATAACAAAACAGGTGCAATCAATCCACCGGTATATTTTTCGACTGCCTACCGCCATGAAGGTATAGGGCAATCAACGGGGTATGATTATAGTAGAACTGGTAATCCGACTCGACATATCTTAGAAGAAGGAATCGCACTTTTAGAAGGCGGTGATCGTGGCTTTGCATGTAGTTCTGGTATGGCTGCCATTCAAACAGTTATGTCTATCTTTAAGCAAGGTGATGAGATAATCGTATGTCAAGATTTATACGGTGGTACATATCGACTTTTTCAGCAAGGATGGCAGCACTGGGGGATATCGTTTCGTTATTGGGACGGGGAAAATTACCAGAAATTAGATTCTTTGGTTACTGAGGCGACGAAAGCAATTTTCATTGAAACCCCAACAAATCCTCTAATGCAGGAAATGAGTATTGCCCAAGTGAGTGAATTCGCACAAAAATATCATTTATTACTGATCGTAGACAATACTTTTTATACACCATATCTTCAAAGACCAATAGCGGAAGGGGCAGACATTGTCATTCATAGTGCAACCAAGTATTTAGGTGGGCATAATGATGTTTTGGCCGGCTTAGTCACTGCTAAAGGGGAAGCGTTATGCGAGAGAATTGGTTTTTTTCATTACGGGATTGGCGCAACATTATCTCCATTTGACTCGTGGTTATTAATTAGAGGTATGAAGACATTAGCGTTAAGAATGGAGAAGCATGAAGAAAATGCAAAAGCGATTGCCAAATTCCTAAGTGAACATCCTTTAATTACGGACGTTTTATACCCTGGACGGGGCGGTATGTTGTCTTTTCGGATTAAAGATGCCAAATGGGTAAATCAATTGTTGCAAAGTTTAAAGTTAATTACTTTTGCTGAAAGTCTCGGGGGGGTTGAGAGCTTAATGACCTACCCAACAACTCAAACGCATGCAGATATTCCTGAAGAGCTTCGTGAAAAGAACGGCGTTTGTAAACGACTGCTACGATTTTCTGTAGGGATTGAAAATAAAGAAGATTTAATAGATGACTTAGCACAAGGCTTGGCAAGTCTTCAAGAAGGAGGTTCTACATTTGAGTGAACAATATAGAATTCAAACTAAGCTTTTACACAATGAGCACAAAGTGCATCAGGAAACGGGAGCGGTAAGTGTACCGATTCACCATTCATCAACATTTCATCAATATTCTTTCGATAAGTTCGGAAACTATGAATATGCAAGAGGTTCTAATCCGACTCGAAAAGCACTTGAAGAAGTCATTGCTGATCTAGAAGGCGGCATCCGTGGCTTTGCTTTTTCTTCAGGGATGGCAGCCATTTCAACTGCTTTTATGCTCCTGTCGAAAGGAGATCACGTGTTAATTACCGAGGACGTCTATGGAGGGACTTATCGTTTCGTTACTCAAGTTTTATCAAAATTTGGGATTGAGCATACTTTTGTTGATATGACAAATCTAGAGGAAGTTGTAAGCAAGCTAAAAGCAAATACGAAACTAATCTATATTGAAACTCCTTCAAATCCAACCTTAAAAATTACAGATATCAAATCTATCGTTAAGATTGCCAAGACTAATAAGTGTTTAACGTTTTGTGACAACACATTTTTAACTCCGGTCTTCCAAAAACCATTAGAGCTAGGGGTTGATGTAGTTCTTCACAGTGCCACGAAATTTTTAGGGGGACATAGTGATGTTGTTGCTGGGCTTGCAGTTGTAAAAGACGAGGAGCTAGGTGAACAATTAGCATTTTTGCAAAATTCTTTTGGAGCTATTTTAGGTGTCCAAGATAGTTGGTTAGTTTTACGTGGTCTAAAGACTTTACATGTACGAATGAAAGCAAGTTCACAATCGGCGCAAATACTTGCCAACTGGCTTTATGAACGTAAAGAGATAAAGACTGTGTATTAT